>JAYRVK010000246.1:0-5927 GCA_041918555.1 Sandaracinaceae bacterium | reverse complement strand
GTCGGCGCCGAAGGGAGGGCAGGCAGCATGAGCGGCCGCGACGGCCCGGCGGGCCCGAAGGGTAGCGCGCCGATTCCGGAACCCGGTTCCGGAAGTCGGCGGCCGGGCCGCCCTCGCGATCCAACGCTCGACGCGATGGGGATCGCCTTCGGGCCCGAGCTCACGACCGAGCGCGCTCGGAACAACCGCGCCGCGGCCGTCCTCGCGATCGCGGCGATCATCGAGGCGCAGCGCGCCGACCCCGCGGCGCTGCGCTGGCTCTTCGATCCGTCCGAGGCGGAGCGCGACGACTACGCGCCCCGTTGGAGCGTCCTCGCGGAGCTCGGGCGCATCTCGAAGGAGCACGGGCCGGCGCAGGCGGTTGCGCGCGCGCGGACGCTCGACCCCGAGGCCAGCGCGCGCGCCCAGGTCGCCCAGCTGCGTGGCCTCCGAGTCGGGCTGCCGCCGCTCACGGCGGATGGGCTGATCGAGGGGATGCGGCGCGCGCTGAACGAGCACCTCGGGACGCGGGCGCTCGGGGACGACTGGCGCGAGGTCGCCGCGCATGCTCTTCGCGTCCTCGCGCTCAGCGTGAGGGCGGGCGACGACGACGGCGACGGGAACGCTCCGCGCAAGTCTGCGCTGAGCGTCGGAGCCCGCGCGACGGAGCGAGGTCGACGGTGAGCGCGACCGAGGATCTCGTCGCGCTCCTCGACACGAGGGAGGTCGCCGCGGTGCTGCGCTGCACGCGGAGCGCGGTGACGAAGCTCGTCGCGAGAGGTTCCGGCCCCGCCGTGTACGGTCGCGGCGCGCGGGGGGTGCTCCTCTTCCGGGCGGCCGACGTCGCGGCGTGGATCAAGCGAGGGGGCGATGGCGAGCAAGAGGTATCCGGGGGTCACGTCGTTGGGGCACGGGCGGTACAGGATCCGCGCGGAGCTCCGCAATCCGAAGACCGGGCGCCGACACGAGATCGATCGGCGCGTCGAGGCGTCGAGCGCCGCCGCGGCGGCGAGACGCCTCGCGAGCGAGCGCGCCGCGTGGCTTGCGAAGCGCGGGCGCAGCGCGGCCGCGTCGGGGCCGCGCCGGCTGGCGCCGACGCTGGCTGACTGGCTCGCCGAGAAGCGCTCGACCGTGCGGCCCTCGACGGCCTCGACGTACGCCTCCGCGGTCGCATGGTGGACCACGATCCTCGGCGACTACTACCTCGACGAGATTGAGCCGCGCGACGTGCGCGAGGCCCTCGCCGGCGCCCGCGAGGGCGGCGACGCCTCCGACACCTGCGCGGGTCGGCTCCGCGTCCTGCGTACGTTCGCGCGCGAGGAGAAGGCACCGCAGATCGTCGAGGGCGTCACGGTCCGGCGCGACGTGCGCGAAGAGGAGCGCGCCGAGGACGAGGGGAGGGGGCTGTCGCTCGAGGAGCTGCGCCGCTTCCTCGCCGCCGGGCCGCGCGCGTACCTCTGGGATCCCCGTCGAGGTTGGCGGCCGGAGCCGGCGCGCCGATGGAGGACGGAGGACCACTGGCGCCGCACCTGGGCCCTCGTCGCCACGCTCACGTGGACCGGGATGCGGTTCGGCGAGGCAAGCGCGCTCGAGTGGCACGACGTCGACCTCGACGCGGGGACGATCCGCGTCCGGCGCGCGCAGTGGCGCGGCATCGTGGGCCACCCGAAGGCGAAGGCCTCGCGTCGGCTCATCGTGATTCCCGACGAGCTCGCGGAGGTCCTGCGCGAGCACCGGCGCGCCCTCGTCGCAGGTCAACAGCGCGGGTGCGAATCGCTCCTCGTGTTCCCCTCGCGGCGCGCCGGCGCCGAACACGTGACGAACATCGTCGCCCGCAAGGCCGTCCTGCGCGTCTGCGCCGCGGCCGGCGTCGCGCTCGGCGGCCGCCCGGCGGTCCACTGCCTCAGGCACACGTGGAACAACGTGCTCCGGCAGAACGCCGACGAGCTCGTGCGGCAGGCCCTCGTCGGGCACGCCGACGAGGCGATCGGCGAGCGCTACTCCGCGGTCACCCTCGAGGAGCGAAGGGACGCCGTCGGGAAGGTGGTCCAGATGATCAGGGGCCCGGGGTGACTCGCGGTCGTTTGCCGGGGATCTTGCCGGGGATCCGGCCCGCCGCGGGCCGCGACATCGAGCCCGAGAACGACGGAAGCCCCGGGTTGCTGGGCTCTTCTGCAAGCGGGTGAACGGGATCGAACCGTCGACATTCAGCTTGGGAAGCTGACGCTCTACCGACTGAGCTACACCCGCGAGGAGGCGCATCCTACGCCGCTCACACGCGGGGTCAAGGGCATCCGAGGCGCGTGAAGTAGACCTCGGAGGTGGGGTGCCCGAGATCCTGCTCCTCCCACACGACGCCGAAGGCATCGCCGGTCCACGCGGCGCGGATCGGCTCACCACGGCTGGGCATCGGCGCGACGCGGGTGGGGCCCTGCAGCATCGCGCCGTCGCGTGCGAAGCGGGCGGCATGGGGGGCCGCGTCGCCGTCGCGCGCGTCGGCCCACGTGACGAGCGCTTGTCCGTTGGCCTCCGCGACGTCGACGAAGATCGCGTTCGGGGTGCCCGCGCCGCGCAGCGCACGGGTCGTGGAGACGACCTGGATCGGATCTGCGCCCGGGGCGGCGAGGTCGACGCGCGCGAGCTCGAGCGTCGGCATCGTGCCCATCGCGCGCCACGCGATCAGGTAGTCGTCGCCGCCGAGCCAGCCGAGACCCGCGCCTTCGGCACCCGCGCTCGCGGCGAGCGTCGTCGCGTCCATCGGCCAGCCGAGCACGTCGCTCCCTCTCGTGGCGAACAGCGTCCCGCCCGTCGACCACGCGAACGCGAGGCGGGCGCCGTCGTACGCGAGATCGGCGCGCTCGCTCCGCGCCGCAGGGACCACGACGAGCCGGCCGAGCGCGACGCCGTCGGGGCCGATCCGCTGGTAGGTGATGCGGCCCTCGTCGAGGCCCGCGACCACGAACGCCGCGCCGTCCCAGACGACGCGGGGTCGCGGATCCTCGGACGCGATGGTCACCACACGGACGGTGTCGCTCGCGAACGTGCCGTCCGGTCGGACCATGCGGACGTGCAAGCGATGTTGTCCCGCCGCCTCGAGCCACCACGCGGCGATCGCGAAGACGCCGCCGCCGAAGGCGATCGCGGGGGTGCGGCCCGGCGCGACCGCGACGAGGCTCGGTCCGACGACGCCGGCCGCGTCGATGGTCGTGAAGTGGAGCCCGTCCCCGAGCTGCGAGTCGTGCCAGACGACGCCGAAGCGGTCTCCCGACCAGGCGAGGTCCGGCTCGTTCGAGCGGTTGCCCATCACCGCGTTCGCGCTGACGTTCACCGGCGTCGAGGGGAGCCAGTCGTAGCCCTCGTCGACGTGCCCGTCGCAGTCGTCGTCGGCGGCGTTGCAGATCTCGGCGGGCGGGGTGCAAGCGGACCAGCCTCCTTCCTCGCACCGCCGGCTGCCCGTGGTACCGCAAGACGACGTGCACGTCTCCATCGCGCCGAGCGGCGTGCAGTCGCACCCTTCGTCCTCCTCGCCGTCGCAGTCGTCGTCGATCCCGTTGCACGCCTCGGGTGCGCCGACGCGCACCGCCGCGTCGTCGTCGTCGCAGTCGGCCCCGCCGCACGCGGCGGATCCGTCTCCGTCCCCGTCGGCGTCCCAGCGCAGGCCGAGGCACGGGTCGGAGTCGTCGAACGGAGGGGGCTCGCCGCTCCAGAGCGGCAGCTCTCCCGCCGCGTCGGCCGCGCAGCCGTCGAGGCCGCAGCGCTCGTCGCTCGCGCACTCGCGCCCGACGCACGCGCGCACGAGCACGAGGTGGAGGACGCGTGACTCGCCCGGCCGGAGCGTGATCCCCGTCGCGCCCGTTCGCACGACCTCGACGCCGCCGAGGCGGCCGATCGCGGCGACGTCGATCGGTCCGAGCACCTCTCCCTCGGGCGCGACGCCGAGGGTGAGCGGGAGCCCCGGCGCGCCGGCTTCGTCGAGGGCCTGCGGGGTCACCGTCTGGATCCCATCGGGCCCCGTCACCGCGACCTCGACGAGGTCGAGCTCGGCCGGCACGTCGAGGTTCGTGTCGACCACCACGACGAGCTGCGTCGGCGTCGCCGCGCACGCGCCGCACAAGAGGGAAGTGAGCGCACGCGTCCAGCGCATCGCCATCGATTGTAGGCGAACTCTCGCGCGGCTCGCCCGCCGCGGTAGTGATCGGCCGCCGTGAGCGAAGGCCGTCGGGGCCCCGCGCGGAGGCGCGGGGGAGGGGCGCGCGCAGCGCCCCCTCGGGATTCAGTCCTCGCCCATCAGGTCGTCGAACGCGGCGTCGATGTCGTCCTGCCCGAGCGCGAGCGCCGGGGCCGGCGCGGCCGAGGGCTTCGCGAGCGCGTCGATCCGCCGGTCGACGTCGCGGAAGCCGGGGTCGCGCTTCTGGACCTTCTGGTAGTAGTAGAGCGCTTCCTTGGGGTCGTGGAGCAGCTCGTACGCGTGACCTAGCTCGAAGTAGAGGCCGAGCTCCTCGCGGTCGGTCTTCTGGTCCGCGTAGAGGCCCTTCTTGAAGTGCGTGATCGCCTCGGCGATCTCGCCCTTCTCGATGTGGCAGAGCCCGATCATCGTCTGCGCGGTACACAGGCGCGTGACGTTCACGAGGCAGAGCTTGAACTCGCCGATCGCGTCGTCGAGGAGCCCCATCTCCTTGTAGGCGATGCCGAGATCGAAGTGGGTCTCCGTGTCCTCGGCCCCGACCTGCTCCTCGACGCCCTTCTTGAACTGCGCGAAGACCTGCTCGACGTCGAGCACGTCGCGGCCCGCCTGCGTGTCGTCGACCTCCTCGAACTCCTCGGCCAGCTTCTCGGCCAGCTCGAAGCTCTGGTCGACCTCCATCTCCGCCGACACGCGCGCGGCCTGGGCCGCGTTCTGCGCCGCGAACTCGACCTCGCGCAGCTTGTCGCCGATCAGCGGGTGGCGCGGATGGGACGACAACGCGTCTTGCAGCATCGCGCGCGCTTCGTCGATGAGGCCCTGCGCGAGGAAGAAGTCGGCCTCGTCGAGGAGCTCCTCGACCTCGCCGGGCGGCATCGAGAGGCGGGCGCTCGCCTCCATCTTCGCCTGGGCGGCGGTGCTCGGCCGGAGCGGGACGTCGTCGAACTCCTCGGGCGACATCGGCGCGAGCAGATCGGCGAGCGGCTTCGCGAGCGCCTCGACGCTGGCGGGCGGCGGCACGGCGACCCGGGGGCGCGCCGGAACGGGCTCGGGCTCGGGCTCGGGCTCGACGTACGCCTCGCCGTCGGTCGCCGTCGCGGTCGCGATGCGCTCCTGCGCGACCGTGTCCATCGACGGCGGGACGTTCGCGGCGGTCTCGAGCGGCACCGGCTCGATCAGCTCGAGCGTCTCGGCCGACGGCGGGGGCGCGTCGCCCGGCGCGGTCAGCTCGAGTTGCTCCTCCTCCTCGTCGAGGAAGAACAGCTCGTCCTCCTCTTCGGCCCCTCGCTGGAGCACCGGCGCGAGGTCCTCGGTCGTCGCGGTCATCATCGACCGCGGCGGCACCGACGCGCCGAGCGCGCCGAGCCGCTCGCGCGCCTCCACGTGCGACGGGTCGATGTCGAGGATCTGCCGCAGGTAGAGCACCGAGGCCGCGGATTGCTCCTCGGAGAGCACGTCCGCGAGGATGACGAGCTGCTCGATCGCATCGTCGATGCGTCCGGACTCGAGGAAGAGGTCCTTCAAGCGCTCGCGCGCCTCGACGTGCGCGGGCTCGATGTCGAGCACCGCCGTCAGCTGCTCCATGACCTTCTGCTTGAGGCCGTAGCGCAGGAACACGTCGCACTCGGTCAGGAGGCGCGCGATCTGCGCCTCGCGCTGCACGTCGGCCGAGACGTGCCCGTCGTCCGGGACCGCCTCGAGGACCTCGGGGACCTCCTCGACGATCTCCTCGGGGAAGTCGTCGTCGATCTCTTCTGGCTCCTCC
>JAYRVK010000245.1:0-6295 GCA_041918555.1 Sandaracinaceae bacterium | reverse complement strand
GGCGGGATGGCGGAGATCTTCCGCGCCTTCACCTTCGAGGACGACGGCTTCAAGCGCGACGTCGCGATCAAGCGGCTGCTCCCGCACTACGTCGAGGACCAGCAGTTCATCACGATGCTCACGGACGAGTTCAAGCTCGTCTCCCACCTCAAGCACCCGAACATCGCGGAGGTCTTCGAGCTCGTCGAGGTCGACGACAGCCTCCTCATCGCGATGGAGTACGTGGACGGGAAGGACCTGCGCTCCACCGTCGAGAAGGCGAAGCAGCGCCGCTTGCACCTCGCGCTCGACGACATCGCGTACGTCCTGGCCCGCGCGCTCGACGGGCTCCACCACGCGCACGTCGCGCGCGACGACCACGATCACCCGCTGAAGATCGTGCACCGCGACTTCAGCCCCTCGAACATCCTCGTCGCCTACGACGGCACCGTGAAGCTCTGCGACTTCGGCATCGCGAAGGCCACGCACAACCGCGTCCAGACCAAGACCGGGATCATCAAGGGCAAGGTCAAGTACATGAGCCCCGAGCAGGCGTTCGGCCGCAAGCTCGACTGGCGCTCGGACCTCTTCAGCGCGGGGAGCGTGCTCTACGAGCTCTGCACGGACGCCGCGCCGTTCAACGCGGCCAATGAGATCGACCTGATCTTCGCGGTGCGCGACGCGCAGCCGACCCCGTGCCGCGAGCTCAATCCGGACATCCCCGAGCAGCTCGGCCGGATCATCGAGAAGTCGATGAGCCGATCGCGCTCGGCGCGCTACCAGACCGCGCTCGAGTTCCGCGACGCGCTGCTGCGGTTCTTGCGCAACTACAACCCGAAGTATCGCCGCACGAAGCTCTCGCGGTTCATGAAGCGCGTGTGGAACGAGGAGATCGAGCGCGATCTGCGGGCGATGGAGGAGTTCATCGTCGAGGGCGGCGCGCCCCCGCCCCCGGAGAGCCTCGGCAAGAACCTCATCGCCGACGCGCTCGGGCCCGGCGCCGCCTACAACCGCTTCAGCCCGCAGCCCACGAAGAACGTGGAGGGCGCCAGCGAAGTGCACGAGCTCCGCACCGAGATCATCGACACGGAGAACGTGCAGCCCGCGCCGGCCGGCGACGAGCGGCGCACCGCCAAGGCGGACGCCCCCCACGACCCCATCCACGACGAGAAGACGCAGGTCGTCACCACGACGAAGGGCAAGTGAGTGCGCGTCCACCTCCTGGACGGCACGTACGAGCTCTTCCGGATGTACTTCGGTGCCCCGAGCGCCACCGATCCGTCCGGGCGCGAGGTGGGCGCGGTGCGCGCCCTGCTGCGGAGCTTCGTGGCGCTCCTCGCCGAGGACGACGTGACCCACGTCGGGGTGGCGTTCGACCACGTGATCGAGTCGTTCCGCAACGACCTGTTCGCCGGGTACAAGACCGGCGAGGGCCTGGATCCTGCGCTGTACGGGCAGTTCGAGCTCGCCGAGCGCGCGTGCCGGGCGCTCGGCCTCGTGGTGTGGCCGATGGTGGACTTCGAGGCGGACGACGCGCTCGCCACGGCCGCCGCGCGGTGGCGCGACGACCCCCGCGTCGAGCGCATCGTCATCGGGTCGCCCGACAAGGACCTTTGCCAATGTGTACGCGGCGATCGCGTCGTGCTCTGGGATCGGCTCCGCAAGAAGACGCTCGACGAGAGCGCGGTGATCGACAAGCACGGGGTCCCGCCCTCGGCGATCCCGGACCTCCTGGCGCTCGTGGGCGACAGCGCCGACGGGATCCCGGGGGTCCCGCGCTGGGGCGCCAAGAGCGCCGCGGCCGTGCTCCGCCGCTACGGTTCGCTCGAGGCGATCCCGCTCGACGCGAAGGCGTGGGACGTCAAGGTGCGCGGAGCGGCGGTGCTCGCCGAGAACCTCGCCGCCGCGGGCGAGGCGGCGCGGCTCTACAAGGTGCTCGCGACGCTCCGCGAGGACGCACCGCTCGCCGAGGACCTCGACGCGCTCGAGTGGCGCGGCGCGGACCGTGAGGGGCTCGCCGCGATCGATCGCGAGCTCGGGGACACGATCTCGGCGCGCGTCGGCCGCTTCCTCCCGCTCAGCCCCGGCGGATGATCACGCGGGTCCGGCTCGGCTCGCGCTGGATCACGTGCCGGCGCAGCTCGAGCAGCTCGCGGACGCGCTCGGCCACCGCCTCCGTCGCGGGCGCGAGGTGCCAGCGCGGTCGGATCTCGCCCACGTCGTCACGCTGCCACTTGATGAACGCGATGAACTGCTGCTGGAGGAGGTGCCGCTCGTTCGACTCGATGGTCTGGAAGCCGGCGTCGTCCTGGCCCACGACGAGCATCAGCTCCTCCTCGACGTCGCCGAGGAGCTTCCGATCCACGTGCACGAGGAGCCGGTAGGTGTCGCGCCGATCGAGATCCGTGTCGTGCCGGACGGTCTGGATCGTGACGACGAGCACGAGGTCCGCGTGGGTCACGCGCGCGTCGAGCTCCTCCTCCCAGGTGTCGAGCCACGCCCCGCCCATGCCCTCGGGATCCCGCACGAGATCCAGCCCATTCTCGAAGATCGGCTCGTGCTCTTCGGTGAAGGGCGTGACGACCCGCTCGACTTGGCCGCCGCCGCAGGCCGCGAGGAGGAGCGCCGCAAACGTCGGGAGTCGTCGATGCATCGGTGGCCGGACCTTACCCTCTCGACGTCAAGACGGCACGCCGGTCCGAACCGGCTCACCTCCGAGCGCGGCCCAGAGCGCGGCGAGATCGGGCGCGAGCGGGGCCTCGACGACGAGCTCGGTGCCGAGCCGGGGGTGCCGCAGCGCCAGCCGGTGCGCGTGGAGGGCGTGGCGCACGTGGCCGAGCCGCGCCGCCAGCTCGACCGTGAGCCCTCCCGCCTCGACGTACTCGAGGAACGGCGCCGGGCCCTCGAGACCGTAGAGCTTGTCCCCCACGATCGGGTGCCCCAGCCACGCGAGGTGAACGCGGAGCTGGTGCTGCCGCCCGGTCTCGGGCTCGAGCGCCAACAGCGTGTGGGCGGGCGCGCGCGCGATCACGCGGAAGCGGGTGCGGGCGGGTGCGCCGTCCGGGCGGACCTCCATCAGGAGGTGGAGCCCCACGTCCGGCCGGGCCATCGGCTGGTCGATGGTCCCCTCGGCCGCGGCCACCGCGCCGTGCACGATCGCGAGGTAGGTCTTGTGGGTCTCGCGCCGCTCGAACTGCGCCTTGAGCGCGCGCTCGTCGTCGAGCGTCTTCGCGCACACGAGCACGCCGCTGGTCTCGCGATCGAGCCGATGCGCGAGGTGCGGCGGCGCGTCCGGATATCGAGCCCGCAGCAGGAACGTCAGCGTGTGACGGTGATAGCTCGCGCTCGGGTGGACCGGCAGGCCCGGGGGCTTGTCGACCACGAGCAGCGCCTCGTCCTCGTGGACCACGCCGAAGTCGGTGGGGACGTCGGGCTCCTCGAACGCGGGCCGGCACAGGAGCACGAGCTCCTCGGCGCGCACGCGCTCGCTCGGGCGCCGCCGGCGACCATCCGGATGGACCGCGCACGCACGCACGATCGCGCTGGCTCGCGTGCGGCTCAAGCGCGGGATCCGAGACTGGATGAAGCGATCGAGCCGCAATCCGGCGAGCTCGCGCGGGACCGGGAACTCGAGGACGATCGAGTCACGGGGCCAGCCGGGCGGCGGCTCGCGAAGGGGCCGCTGCACGCGGGGAGCCCGCGCCTACGCGGCCTTGGTGATCTTGCCGGACCGAATGCAGCGCGTGCAGGCCCGCAGGCGGTGGGTGCGACCGTCCACCTGGGCGCGCACCGCCTGCAGGTTCGGGCGCTGCCACTTGCGGTGCTTCCGGTTCGAGTGACTCACGCTGTGAGCCGCGTTCGCGCCCTTGCCGCAGATGTCGCAACGATATGCCATGCTTCTCTCCCGAGGGGGAGCGCTGCCTAGCATTGGCCGCGCGCCGTGGCAAACGGGAATCCCTTCTCCCAGCCCCCTCGTTGCCGAGCGACCGCCTCGTGAACCCCGAACCGGCCCCCTCCCAGAGCCCCGCGCCGCCCCGTGGGTGGGTCGCGTCGGTCGCAGCGATCGTCCTGCTCGCGCTCGCGCTCCCCGGCCCGCGGCCCAGCGCGCCGCCCTCCGCGCCCGCCCCGTCCGAGGCCACCGCGCCGGCCAGCGAGGGGACCGTTCGGGTCACGCTGACCCCCGCCGAGCCGCTGGACGGGCCGGTGTCGATCGCGTTCCGTATCGACGAGGGGTCGCTCACGGAGCGGCGCGCCACCCTCCCCGCCGCCCTCGACGTCCCGCTGGGAAGCGACGTGACGCTCGTCGTCGACGCACCCGGTCGGGCCCGGTTCACGCGCCGGAGCCGCTTCGACGCGGACGCCGAGGTGCGCGTCGCGCTGCCGATCGGAGCACGGTTGGCCGGAGTCGTCGTGGACGACCGCGGCGAGCCGGTCGTCGACGCCGAGGTCCGGATCGACCGCGAGGACGTGGAGGACCTGCCGCCGTGGCTCGCCCGGAGCGACGCGGAGGGACGCTTCGAGCTCGATACGCTCCACGCCGGCGCTCACGCGCTGCGGGTGCGTGCCCGCGGGCACGGTGCCGTCGCGCGCGCGGGCGTCGAATCGGGAGACCCGGAGCTGCGGCTCGTCCTGCCGCGCGTGGGCTCGATCGCGGGCCGCGTGGTCGGCGAGGACGGCGCCGCGCGGGCCGAGGCCACCGTCGTCGTCGCGGGGTCGGGGATCTGGCCAGCCCGGCAGGTCGCCACCGACGCCGACGGCCGCTTCGTCTTCCCGGAGGTGCCGCCCGGGATCTACGAGGCGCGGGCCCACGCGGAGCAGCTCGTCGCGGAGCCTCGGCGCGGCATCGAGGTCGAGCCCGAAACCCGTGCGTTCTTGACGTTCGTTCTCCGACCCGGCGCGGTACTCGTCGGGATCGTGACGGATTCCGACACCGAAGTGGGCATCGCCGGAGCGGAGATCACGGTGTCGTCGGAGTCCCTCGACGTGGCCCCCCGCGCCGCGACCAGCGACCCGGAGGGCCGGTTTCGCGTCGCGGGTCTCCGGCGGACCCCGCACCGGGTGAGCGTGTGGGCCGATGGCTACGTCGGGGTCACCGCGCTCCCGCACGATCCCGGCGAGCCGCTCACGATCGCGCTCACGCCGGGGGGAACGCTTGGCGGTATCGTTCTCGACGCCGACCGGCGACCGATCGAGGGCGCCGCGCTCGAGGTGCTCGGCGAGGCCGCCGACCAGCAGCCGGTCGCGCTCGACTCGGCGCGCGGGTTCCGCGGGGCGGTGTTCGCGAGCCAGCTCGAGGTCGGGACGACGATGCGGCTCGAGGTCACCGAAGGGGACGTGCCGCCGATCCCGATCGCGCCGTTCCCTGCGACCGAGGGCGGCCTGACCCTCCCCCCCGTCGCGGCGGAGAGCCGGCTGGCCGCGGCGCACGTCACCGGGGCGGACGGTCGGTTCCGGATCCAGGGGATCCCGCCCGGGCACGTGCAGGTCGTGGCACGCCACCCGAGCTTCGCGTCGGCGACCACCGCCCGGATCTTCGTCGGCGCCGGCGCGAGCCGCGAGGGCCTGGAGCTGGTGCTCGCTCCCGCGGGCAGGCTCACCGGGCGCGTCGTGGACGAGCGCGACGTCGGCGTCGAGGGGGTGCTCGTCGAGGTGTTCGGGGACCGCGAGCCGCACCCCCGCGTGGCCTTCACCGACGAGCGCGGCGAGCTGATCGTCGAGTCGGTCGTAGGGGAGCTCACGGTGACCGCGCGTCCCAACGGGCGGCCGCCCGTCCGCCAGCGTGCAACGGTCGCGCCCGGCGGCGAGGCGCGGGTGCTCCTGGCGCTCGAGGGCGAGCTGCACCGCCTCCGTGGCCGCACCGTCGACGCGCGCGGCTTCCCGATCGGCGCGGTGCAGGTGTCGATCGCGGCGCTCCGCGCGAGCGCGCCGCACCGGATGACGCTGTTCAGCGCGCGGGACGGAACCTTCGTCGCCGACGGACTGCCCGCCGGGCCGTGGCGGCTCGAGGCGACGAGCTCGGGGTACGCGCCGGCGACGATCGACGTCTTCGACACCGCCGACGAGGCGCAGGTGCCGCTCGCGCGCGGCGCGCGGTTGCACGGGACGGTCGTCGACGACTACTCGGGCGCGGGGGTCGCGGCGGTGGTGCGGGCGGTGCGTGACGACCTCCCCCCGGAGCGCCTCGAGGTGCTGGCGACGCCCGATGGGACCTTCGAGGTCCCGCGGGCGCGCGCGGCCGCGTGGGTCCTCACCGTGGAGGCAGAGGGATACCTCCCAGCCACGCGCACCGTCGAGGTGCTCGACCGCGGCCGCGGCC
>JAYRVK010000244.1:0-1670 GCA_041918555.1 Sandaracinaceae bacterium | reverse complement strand
GGAGCTCCTCGGCGTCGACGTCGACCGAGCCCCGTTCGACGTACGGATCGTCGGCACCACCGAGCACGGCGGCGACACGCTCCTCGTCGTCGGCGCGAACGGCGCGGAGCCCGGCGCGATGCGCTACCGCGTTTGGCGCGTGGGCGCGCGCGCGGCGGTGCTCGACGAGACGCTCGCGTTCGAGCCCGCGGACGCGGACCTCTCGGTGCGTCTCGGCGAGACGGTCGGTGGCACGTACTTCCCGATCACCCTCGAGCGCGAGCGCACGCTCCACCGCTACGCGTGGGTCGACGGCGCGCTCGTCGAGGCGCCCGCCGCGCCGTGATCGCCCGCGAGCGCGTCGGCGACCGCGCGGCCCGGCCGCGGGTCGTAGCGCGGGAAGGGGATCGCGCAGGCCGAGCGCGCCATGATCCTGACGAACGCCTCCGAGACGCCCGCGAGCTCGAGCCGTGCGCCGCGCGCGGCGAGCTCCTCGGCCAGCCCCTCGAGCCACTCCCGCGCCGAGAACCGCATCTCGTGCGCGTGCGAGACGTCGAGGATCACGCGCGCCGCCGAGGGCGGGATCGCGGCCCCGAGGTGCTTGGCGATCGACTCGATCGCCGCGTAGTGGAGCGTCCCCGAGACCTCGACGATCACGAGCGCGGCGTCCTCGCCGGGACGGATGGGGCGCAGCTCGCCCTCGTCGAGGACGAGCGTGACGAGGCGCGGGCGCGTGGTCTTCGCGACGTGGATCGCGAGGCCGAGCCCGGCGCCGAGGAGGATCGCCCACTCGAGCGGGAGCGCGAGCGTCGCGACGAAGGTCACCGCCATCAAGAGGCGCGTCTCGCGCCCGATCCGCCACATCGCGGCGAGGCGCGGGCGGTCGACCATCTGCTGCGCGGTCACGAAGAGGACGCCCGCCAAGCTCGCTTGCGGGATGTAGCCGGCGAAGCCGCCGCCGAAGAGGAGGATCGGCACGACCACGAGCGCGCCCGCGAGCGCGGCGAGGCGCGTCTTGCCGCCGCCCAGGGTGAGGAGGGCGCTCCGCGTGAGGCTGGCCGACGCGGGGAAGGCGGCGCTGAACGCGCCCGCGACGTTCGCGAGGCCCTGCGCGCGGAGCTCGGCGCGCATGTCGGGGCGCGCGCCGCCCGCGCTCGCGCTCACCGTGAGCTCGAGCGTGCCGAGGAACACGATCGCCGCCGCGGGGAGCAGCAGTTCGGCGAGGATCGCGGGCTCGAAGGTCGGCATCGCCGGGGCGGGCCACCCCGCGCCGATCGCGGCGCGGTCCGAGACGAGCGGGAGGCCCACCGCCGCGTCGAGGTCGAGCGCCCAGGCCGCGGCGATCGCGACGGTGATCGCGGCGAGCGCGACCGGCGCGCGCGGCGCGTAGCGGCGCGCGAGGACGAGCGCCGCCCCGGTGGCGAGGGTCACGAGGACCGCGAGAACCGCGGGCGCGCGGCCGTCGGCGAGGTGCGCGGCCACGCCCGCGAGCTCGTCGAGCAGCCCGCCGCCCCGCACCGGCGGCAGGCCGAGCGCCTCGTCGAGCTGCATCGCGGCGATCAGGATCCCGGCGCCCGCGGTGAAGCCGACGAGCACGGACGGCGGGATGAAGCGCAGGAGCTCGGCGGCGCCGACGAACGAGCCCACCACGCGGATCGCGCCCGCGAGGAGCGTCAGGCTCGCGAGCACGG
>JAYRVK010000243.1:0-1658 GCA_041918555.1 Sandaracinaceae bacterium | reverse complement strand
TCGGGATCGACGCGGCGCACGCGGGCCGCGGCCTGATGCGCGAGGCGCTCGAGGCGGCGATCGGGTGGGCGTTCACCGACCTGGGCCTGCATCGCATCGAGGCCAACCACCGCCCCGAGAACGTGCGGAGCGCGGCGCTCCTGCGCCGCCTCGGCTTCGCGCCGATCGGATACGCGCGCGACTACCTGCGGATCGACGGGGCGTGGCGCGATCACGTGCTGACGGCGCTCGTGAGCCCTGGGAGCCCGCGCTGACGATGCGCCCGCCCTCCGTCGTTCGATCGCAAGTCGTATTGCTCCTCGCCACCGCGATCGCGTGCGGCGGAGCCACACCGGAGCCAGAGGTCGTCCTCCCGGCGCCGGACCCGTGGGTCGAGCTCGCGCCGCCGGGGAGCCGCCTGCGCGTGCACGCGCCCGCGGCGGAGCGCGTTCGGCACTCGCTCCGTTACCACGCGGGCGCGCTCGAGCTGCGCTTCGCCGACGCGACGGTCGAGCCCGGCGGCGAGCGCGAAGTGGCGGAGGCCTACCTCACGCACCTCGCGAGCCAGGCCGGCGGCGCGGAGATCACCCATCGCCCCTTCGCGCTCGACGGCGCCGAGGGCGTCGACGTCACGATGGCGAGCGCGCCGGTCGTGCGCGCGATCCTGCTGTGGCGCGACGGCGCGGTCGGCCGGCTCGAGGTGCGGCACGCCCCCGAGGACGCCGGCGCCGCCGCGCGCGTGATCGACTCGCTCGCGTTCGATGCCTCGGCCGCGCTCGACCCGCGCGCGGCGCTCGCGCTCGACGCGGATCCGGTCGAGGACCTGCCGCTCCTGCGCGTCTCGACCGAGCAGCTCGTGTTCCGCGAGGGCGGCGTGCCCTCCCCCTTCGCCGCCGAGCGGGCCGCGCTCGACGTCGCGTGGGCCGATCACGAGGGCCGCACGCCGACGGAGCTCGAGCAAGGCCGCTTGCTCGGCACACGCTTCCACGGCCTCCCCCTCGAGGACACGCGGCTCGCGCGCTTCGAGGGCGAGGGGCTGCCCGGCTTCGCGCTGCGCTCGGTCGCGCGGATCGAGGGCCGCGAGCTCGCGCTCCTCGGCGCGTACCTCGAGGTCGACGGCGGCGCGCTGCTGGTGCGCGCGAGCGTCCCGCGCGCCCGCGAGGCCGAGTGGTCGCCGCGCTTCTGGGCCCTCGTCCGCTCGCTCCGCGTGCGGTAGCGTGGTCCGCACATGGGGCACGTCCTCGCCGATCTCGCCTGGCCCGAGGTGCGACCGATCCTCGGGGCTGGCGCGACCGCGGTCCTCCCCGTCGGCGCCGCCGCGAAGGAGCACGGCCCGCACCTCCCCATGCAGACCGACTTCCTCACTGCGGAGGCGCTCGGCCGGCGCCTCGCCGCGGTCGCCAACGTCCTCGTGTGGCCCGCGATCGGCTACGGGCACTACCCCGCCTTCCGCGCGTACCCGGGCTCGACGAGCGTCCCGGAGGAGGTGTTCGAGGGAACGATCTTCGCGCTGATCGAGGAGCTGCGACGCCCGTGTGGCTCGCGCGTGCTCGTCTTGAACACCGGGGTGAGCACGATCCGCGCGATCGACTCGGCGTGCAGCGAGCAGCCGGGCGCGCACGCGGTGCACGTGTACCGGGGACCGCGCTACCTCGCGGTGGCCGCCGCGCTCCTCGAGC
>JAYRVK010000242.1:0-3284 GCA_041918555.1 Sandaracinaceae bacterium | reverse complement strand
CCGTGGACGATCGCCTGCGCGTAGTGCCCGGCCGGGCGCGGCGCCCGCGGCGTGTGGACCGGCGTCATGCCCCGACGATGCCACGGTCCGCGCGCTGAAAGGTGATTGTCGCGCGGGGGCGCCTCGGCGGGCGGCGCGGCGCACGCTATCTTCGGCCGACGATGAAGCCGTTCCTCCGCCCGTGCGCGCTCGCGCTCATGCTCGCGGGGTCGCTCGCCGCGTGCGACGGGCCGCTCCCGACCGACGCGGGCGCGCCCGACGCCGCGGTCTCGCCCGACGCGGGGCCGCCGCCGCTCCCCGCCTTCGATCCGCCGAGCCACACGCTCTCGGCCGAGGTCGAGCTCGCGCGCGACTCGCTCGGGGTCGTGCACGTCTACGCGCAGGACGACGCCGACCTCATGTACGCGTCGGGCTACGCGCAGGCGAGCGAGCGCCTCTTCTCGATGGACCTCGCGCGCCGCCGCGCGCTCGGGCGCCGCGCCGAGGTGCTCGGCCCCGGCTACGTCGACGACGACACGCTGGTGCGCACCGTCGGCGTGGAGCGCTGGGCGATCTGGAGCGCCGATCGGATGCGCGCCGAGCGGCCCGAGGACTTCGCGCTGATCGTGGCGTGGACCGCGGGCGTGAACCGGCGCGTCGAGGAGGTCCTCGCGGGCGCCGCGCCGCTCCCCCACGGGTTCGGGCCCGGCGAGGCGGACTACGATCCCGAGCCGTGGGCGGTGACCGACGGCCTCGCGGTCGGGCGCCTGATCCTCTTCGGCAACGCGAACCAGATCGAGTTCGATCTGCTCGCGACGATCCTGCGCGACTTCCTGCCCGAGACGTTCGCGCGCGTGCCGCTGATGTCGCCGCTCGAGCCCGCGTTCGTGATGCCGCCCGAGGAGCGGCCCGACGGCGCGTCGATGACGAGCCACGCGCCGCCGCCGCGCGAGGGGCTGCCCGAGCTCCCGCCCGACGCCGCGCGGCGGCTGCGCGAGCGGCTCTTCGACCTCGTGCCCGCGCCGACCGCGCGCTTCGCGAGCAACAACTGGGCGCTCGACGGGCGCCACACGCTGGACGGACGGCCGCTGATCGCGGGCGATCCGCACCAGGGCCTCACGAGCCCGATGCTCTTCTTCATGCAGCACCTCAACAGCGCCGCGGCAGACGGCGAGCTCGACGTGGTGGGCTTCTCGTTCGTGGGGACGCCCGGCGTGCAGCTCGGGCACAACGCGCGCGTCGCCTGGACCGCGACGACGAGCTACCCGGACATCTCGGACCTCTGGGAGGTCCGCGCGACGCCGACGAGCGTGAACGTCGGCGGCGCGTCGATCGAGCTGTCGGTGCGCGAGGAGTCGATCGCGGTGCGCGGCGGCGAGCCGGTCACGATCCGGATCGAGGAGGTGCCCGGGCGCGGCGTGCTCCTGCCCGACGATCTGAGCCCCGTGCCGGTCGCGCGCGCGGGGCGGCGCTTGCTCTACCAGTGGGTCGGGTTCCAGCCCACCGACGACGGCTCCGCGTTCCTCGGGCTCGATCGCGCGGAGGACCTCGACGACTTCGAGGCGGCCGTCGACACGATGGCGCTCGGCTGCTTCAACTTCGTCGGCGCGAGCGCGACCGGCATCTCCTACCGCAGCTCGATGCTCGTCCCCGATCGCGGCTCCGGGGCCCTCGCGCGGGCGCACTGGGCGCTCCTCGACGGCGACGACGCCGACTCGTTCTGGGACGGATCCTACATCGAGCAAGCGAGGTTGCCCCACAGCCGCGCGCTCGAGCGGGGCTGGCTCGCGAGCGCGAACAACGACCCGTTCGGGTTCACCGCCGACGGCTCGACCGCGGGCGACGCGTTCTACTTCGGCGTGTTCTTCGATCCCGGCACGCGCGCGGCGCGCATCGAGGGCGAGCTCGCGCGGCTCGTCGAGCGGGGCGCGGTGGCACCGGCCGACATGATCGCGCTCCAGCTCGACACCCACAGCGTCCTCGCCGATCAGCTCGTGCCGGTCGTGGAGGAGG
This sequence comes from Sandaracinaceae bacterium, assembly GCA_041918555.1. Taxonomy (GTDB): domain Bacteria; phylum Myxococcota_A; class Polyangia; order Polyangiales; family Sandaracinaceae; genus JACKEC01. The sequence continues at coordinate 1,292 of JAYRVK010000242.1, read as the reverse complement.
CGTGGTCGGCGGTGCCGACCGACCCGGCGCTCGCGGAGTTCCGCGGCCGCGCGGACCTCGAGGCGCTCGCCACGGCGCTCCAGAGCTGGGATCGCCGCCTCGCGCGCGCGTCCTCGGAGGCGGTGATCTTCGACGTGTTCACGTTCTTCGCGACGCAGATCGCGCTCGAGGACGACTTCTCGCTCGCGTTCTCGGCGATCCTCGGCGAGGAGGCGATGTACATGGTGAAGTGGGCCGCGCGCGCGCTGACGCGCGCGTTCCCGCGCGCCGACGAGGTGCTCCAGGAGGGGCGCGACGTGATCGTGCTGCGCGCGCTCGCGGCGACCGCGACGTGGCTCGAGCGTCGCTTCGGCTCGTCCGCGCCGGGGAGCTACACGTGGGGCGATCACCACGGGACGCGCTTCGGGGCCGAGTGGGGCGGCGGGATGGACGGGGGCTGGTACCCGAACGACGGCGGGATCGGGACCGTCAACGTGAGCTCGGCGAGCTTCTTCGACGGCGCGGGGCTGCCGGTGGAGCGCCTCGAGAGCGGCGGCGGCGCGGTGTACCGGATGGTGGCCGGCTTCGACGAGGACGGGACGCCGCGCGCGCTCGTGACGGTGTCGCGCGGGAACTCCGGCGACCCCGCGAGCTCGTTCTTCGACAACGCGACCGAGGACTGGATCGAGGGGCGCTACGCGCCGCTCCGGTTCCGGCGAGCGGACGTCGACGCGGACACCGTCGAGTCCTGGACGTTGACGCCCTGATCGCCGCGGGTAAGTCTCCCGGCCAACCAGGGGGAGCCCTTTTGGACGCGAGCGCACTCAAGCCCAGGAACCGCATCGCCGAGCTGTTCTGGCTGTCGGCCGCCGAGGCCACGGCGAAGCGGATCTCCGACGCGGATCGCAAGCGGCTGCACCGCGCGCTCGCGGTGGGTCGGCAGCGCGCGGAGGCGGCCGAGGCGCTGTGGTCCAACGGCCACTCGGCGGAGGGCCTGCGCCTCGCGGGCCAGGCGTTCGAGGCGACCCTCGAGACGGTGCTGCCCTTCGGCGAGGCCATCGAGGGCAAGAAGGCTTCCTCGGTCGAGGAGCCGGCGAAGCCGGCGCCGGAGCAGAAGGCGGCGCCCGCGAAGGCGCATGCCGAGGCCGCGGAGGAGACGAGCGCAGACGCGGGGGCGGCGAAGGCGAAGGCGGGCGCGGAGGCGGAAGCGGAAGCGGAAGCGGAGGCGGAGGCGGAGGCGGAAGCGGAAGCGGAGGCGGAAGCGGAAGCGGGCGCGGGCGCGGAAGCGGAAGCGGAAGCGGAAGCGGAAGCGG
>JAYRVK010000241.1:0-3110 GCA_041918555.1 Sandaracinaceae bacterium | reverse complement strand
GATCGGCGTGGTCATCGGCCTCGCGGCGGCCGCGGGGGTCGCGTTCTTCGTGATGAACCAGAACGGCGGAGACGCCGACGACGCCGGTGGGCCCACCGCCTCCGCGCCGACGAGCGTCGGCGCGGGCGAGGCCGCGAGCCCCGCCGAGGATCCGCCCGCGCCCGCGGAGGACGACGATCCGACGCCGACCGCCATCGCGCCGAGCGAGGAGCCGAGCGTCGAGCCGACCGAGCCGGCGGCCGAGCCGACCGAGCCCGCGCCCCTCGCGGCGGGTGGGACGACCCCCCGCGCCGGTGGGCGCGCGGTCCGGCCGACGGGCGGCGGCGGGGAGACCGCGCCGGCGACGCCGGTCGAGCCGGCGACCCCGCCGACCGCGCCCGCGGAGCCCGCGCCCTCGTCCGGAGGTCGCCGCGGCGCCCAGCCCGCCACCCCGGCCGAGCCCGCGGCGCCCCCGGGCGTCGACAACGTCCTGGACGAGGCGTTCGGCGGCCGGCCCGATCGCGAAGGCACCGGCACGGCCGGCGGCGGTGCGGCCACGCGCCCGGCGCCGGCGGCGGCGGGCGGCGGCAACGCCGCCGATCTCCCGCCGAACCCGTCCCGGCAGGACGTGGCGCGCGCGCTCGGGCCGCTGAGCCAACGGATCCGCGCGTGCGCCGGTGACCAGGTCGGCCTCGCGCTGTCGACCATCGTCGTGAACAACGACGGCAGCGTCGCGACGGTCTCGGTCGGCGGCAGCCCCTTCGGCGGGACGCCGCAGGGCGCGTGCATGGAGGGCGTGATCCGCACCGCCTCGTTCCCGCGGTTCCGGAGCACGACCTTCCGCGTGAGCTACCCGTTCAACGTGCGCTAGCGCGTCCGGCGTGACGCGTCTCGCTCGGCTCACGCTGTCGGTCGCGCTCGTCGGCGCGGGATGCGCCGGCGCGAGCACCGGCGCGGCCCGGCCCACGGGGCCGGCGCTCCTCCCGGACGCGCCCGCCTTGCGGCGAGCGGCGATCGACGAGCTCGGTCGCCGCGCGTGGGACGCGATGGCCGAGGGACGCCCGGCCCAGCTCCTCTACGAAGACCGCGATCTCGAGGTCCTCGTCGACCGCGGCGCGCTCACGCGCATCGCCGCGCGACGCCTCGCGCACGCGGAGCACCTCGCGCCCGAGCCCGCGCGCCTTCGCGTCCCGCTCGCGAGCGCGACGTACGCCGGGGTGTGCCTCCAGGGCGCGCGCCCCGAGGAGGCGGGCGGCCCGATCGGCCTCGTCACCGACGGATGGGTCTTCGACCGCCTCCTCGTGATCGGGCGCCGCCCGATGAACCGCCGCGTCGCGGCGTGGCTCGAGGGGATCTTCGTCTACAGCGACGCGGGCTTCGCCGCCCTGGACCTCGAGCGCGTGGAGGAGCCCCGCTGGGAGCACTCGGATCTGGAGATCGCGCCCTGCGATCTGTCCATCCGGGACGACCTCCCGGAGATCGCCAGATAGGTCTGACGATCGCCCCCACCGATCGTGGGTCTCCTCGGCCAACCACTAGATATTGTGGTGGTCACCCCGTGGCACCCACAAAGTCTCGCGATGCGCGTTGCGTCGGGCGATCACCGATGATAGTCGCAGGGGTCGGGGGCGCGCCTCGTGGGCGCGCTCGTCCGTCGCTGGGATGGTGGGACCGAGATGAAGATCAAGAAGGTCGAGGTCTGCGGCTTCAAGTCGTTCGTGGACCGGGCCGTCATCCACATCGATCACGACGTCACGGCGATCGTCGGCCCGAACGGGTGCGGCAAGTCGAACATCGTCGACGCGATCCGGTGGGCGATGGGCGAGCAGTCCGCCCGGCACCTCCGCGGCAAGAACATGGAGGACGTGATCTTCAACGGCTCGGAGTCGCGCGGTCCGCACGGCTTCGCCGAGGTCACCCTCACCTTCGACAACCAGGACGGCGAGAGCCCGCCCGAGTTCGCGGCGTACCCGGAGATCGAGATCACGCGCCGCCTCGATCGCAGCGGCGTCAGCGAGTACCTGATCAACCGCGCGCAGGTCCGCCTCCGCGACGTGACCGAGCTGTTCCTCGGCACGGGCGTCGGGACCAAGGCCTACTCCATCATCGAGCAGGGCCGCATCGGCTTCATCGTCTCGGCCAAGCCCGAGGATCGCCGGCACCTGATCGAAGAGGCCGCCGGGATCACGAAGTTCAAGGCCAAGAAGAAGGCCGCCGAGCGCAAGATGGACCAGACGCGGCAGAACCTCCTGCGCGTCGGGGACATCATCTCGGAGATCGAGCGCACGCTCGCGAACCTCAAGCGCCAGGCGCAGAAGGCCGAGCGGTACAAGAGCTACCGCCACGAGATCCGCGACCTCGAGCTGCTCGTCGCGTCGCACCGCTGGATGGAGCTGACCGTCACGCGCCGCGTGCTCACCTCGGAGCTCCAGCGCGTCGACGGCGAGGTCGAGGGCAGCCGCTACGCCCTCCGCGTGCGCGAGGCGGAGCTCGGCGCCGAGCGCCTCGAGGTCCAGACGCACGAGGCCCACGTCGAGCGCGCGCAGCGCTCGGCCTACGAGCTCGACAACTTGGTTCGCATGCTCGAGGGGCGGATCGAGGCGCACCTGTCGCGGCTCTCGAGCCTGCGCGACACCGAGCGCACCGCGGAGCGCGAGCTCGGGGCGCTCGTCGCGCAGCGCGAGCTCCTGGCCGCCGAGCGCGCGAGCCTCGAGGAGGCGCTCGTCGAGCTCGAGGAGATCGAGGCGCGCGAGGCCGAGGTGCTGGCGCGCGAGGACGCGGAGCTGGCCCGGCGGCGCGAGGCCGCGGGCGAGGCCGAGGCCGTGGTGGTCGCCGCGCGGGCGCGCCACTCCGAGGCCCGGGCGCGGATCGCGCGCGCCGAGGCGGTGCTCGACGGCTTCGAGCGACGCCGCGAGGAGGGGCGCCAGCGGCTCGAGCGGCTGCGCGCCGAGCGCGACGAGCACGCGGGCAAGATCGTCGAGCTCGAGCAGGAGGGCGAGGAGCTCCGCGCGCGCCTGCGCGGCCTCAAGGGCGGCAAGGAGACCACCGCCCAGCGCCGCGAGGAGCTCGAGGCCGAGCTCGTGCAGCTCCGCGACGCGATCCGCGAGAGCGACGCGATGCTGGAGAAGGTG
>JAYRVK010000240.1:0-2739 GCA_041918555.1 Sandaracinaceae bacterium | reverse complement strand
CAGGAACGCGAGCCCGAGCGCCGCGATCAGGATCGGCGCGAACGCGATCGGGCGGCCGAGGACCATCGCCGCGAACCCGCGCTCGGGGCGGCCGCGCCAGCTCCGCTCGGCGTAGTGGTGCACGAACGCGAGGTACTCGAGCGCGTGCGCGGCGCCGAAGCAGAGGTAGCCGACGATCGGGCCGTGCACGAAGAACACGACGAGCAGGAGCACCGTCGAGCCGAGGAAGATCCAGCGCGGGCCCTTGTCGACGCGCGCGGCGCGCTCGGCGCGCCACCACCACGCGACGACGGCCACCGCGCCGAGCGTCGCGAGCGCGAGCACCGCGAGGTACGCGGGGTGTCCCACCACCGGCGCGAGCACGTCGAGCACGCGCCGCGCGCTCGGGTGCATCCCGAACGTCGTCGGGCGCAGCACCGGCAGCGCGAGCGAGAGCAAGAGCACGAGCGTCCAGAGCAGGGCCATGTCGCGCCGGCCGTGCGGCCGCGCCTCGAGGCCGCCCTTGGCGCGGCCCGCGTACGCGCGGAGGATGCCGAAGCGCTGCTGGATCGTGTGCCACACGTTCCAGATCCCGCTGGCGACGAGCATCAGGGTGAACGGCGCGACGCTCGCGCCCGCGAGCTCGATCGGGCGATCGAGGCTCAGCAGATAGAGCGCCGTGCCGAAGATCGCGAGGGGCGCGAGCACGTACGCGAGCCCGCGCTCCGCGAAGGTCTCGCGGTCGCCGTACACGAGGACGAACGTGTAGTGGCGATGGACGTAGGTGAGGCCGAGGACCACGAGCGCCGCGACCGAGAGCGCGCGCCCCTCGGCCGCCGACGAGAGCGGCGCGAGGCCGATCGCGTCGCCGCCCAGGCCGAGGCCGAAGACGACCCACGCGTAGATCGGCACCCAGCAGAACGCGAGGAGCGCGACGTCGAAGAACGCGTGGCGGAGCCAGGGTCGACCCACGACGCGCGAAGGTAGCCGATCCGGGTGCGCCTGGCTCCGGAGCGCGGAGGGACTACTCTCGAGCCATGCGCTTCGCGTGGCGTGCGGTGATCCTCCTCGTCCTCTCCGGCTGCGGTGGTCCGACCGAGGTCGCGATCGACTTCGACGGCCTCGTGGGCGGCCTGCCCGCGCGGTGCGGCACCACCTACTCGGGCATCGGGACGACGGCGAGCGACCTCGAGCTCGCGGACTTCCGGCTCTACGTGCACGACGTGAGGCTCGTGACGTCGGACGGTCGCGAGCTCCCGGTGACGCTCGAGGAAGACGGCGTGTGGCAGCGCGACGGCGTCGCGCTCCTCGACTTCGAAGACGGCGGCGCCGCGTGCGAGAGCGGGACGCCCGAGACGAACGCGTCGCTCCGCGGGACGGTCGACGACGCGGGCCCGTTCAACGGCCTCCGCTTCCTCCTCGGCGTGCCGTTCGCGCTCAACCACGCGGACGCGTCGACGGCGGCCGCGCCGCTGAACCGCGTCTCGATGTTCTGGAGCTGGAACGCGGGCTACAAGTTCCTGCGCGTCGACGCGCGCACGACGGGGCAGCCCGCGGGCTGGCGCCTCCACGTGGGGTCCACGGGGTGCGAGGGCGACGGCCGCGGGAACGTGACCGGCTGCGCGCAGGAGAACCGCGCGGTGATCGCGCTCGACGGCTTCGACCCGACGGTGACCGGCGTGGCGGTCGACCTCGCGGAGCTGCTCCGCGAGTCCGACGTCGACGGAGACCTCGGCGGCGCGGCGGGGTGCATGAGCGAGGTCGACGACCCGGAGTGCCTGCAGCTCTTCCACGGGCTCGGGCTGCCCTTCGACGGAGTGGCGCCGACCGGCGGCCAGCGCCTGTTCACCCGCGCGGAGTGACGCCGAGCGAGCGCAGCACCGCGCCGGTGTAGCTAGCGCCCACGGCGGCGACCACCTCGGGCGAGCCCTCGGCGACGACGCGCCCCCCCCCTTCCCCACCCTCGGGGCCGAGGTCGACGATCCAGTCCGCCGCGGCGATCACGTCGGGGTGGTGCTCGATCACGACGACGGTGTCGCCCCGCGCCACGAAGCGCTCGAGCACCGTCAACAACCGTTGCACGTCCGTGCGGTGGAGCCCGGTCGTCGGCTCGTCGAGGACGTAGAGCGTCGAGCCCGCGGCGGCGGTGCCGAGCTCGGCGACGAGCTTGAGGCGCTGCGCCTCGCCGCCGCTCAGCGTGTTCGAGGCCTGGCCGAGCTCGAGGTAGCCGAGGCCGAGCTCGCGCAGCAGCGCGAGCGGGTGCGCGACCTTCGGGATCGCGGCGAAGCGCTCGGCGGCCTCGTCGATCGGCAGGCGCAGGATCTCCCCCGCCGACAGGCCGAAGAGCTTGGGCTCGAGGGTCTCCGCGGTGAAGCGCATCCCGCGGCACGCATCGCAGGGGACGTGGACATCGGGGAGGAACGCCATCTCGACCTTGATCGAGCCGTTGCCGCCGCACTCCGGGCAGCGACCCTCCGCGTTGTTGAACGAGAACCGCGAGGCGCCCCAGCCGCGCGCGCGCGCGTCGGGCGTCGCCGCGAGCAGCGCGCGGAGCGGGCTCCACACGTCGACGTACGTCGCGGGGACGCTGCGCGGGGTGCGTCCGATGGGCGTCTGATCGACCTCGACCGCCCGCGCGAGGTGCTCGGCCACGTGCTTCACCGCGCGGTGCGCGCCAGGAGGATCCGCGACGAGACCGAGCGCCTGGCGAACCGCCGGGAGCAGCACGCCGCGCACGAGCGTGGTCTTGCCCGAGCCGCT
>JAYRVK010000239.1:0-2836 GCA_041918555.1 Sandaracinaceae bacterium | reverse complement strand
CGCGCGCGCCGGCCGCCACGGGACGTCCGCGGGCACCGCCTCGAAGCGGTTGTGGTACGCGACGCGATCGCGCGACGCCGAGCCGTCGGGGAGCTCGGCCTTGTGGTGCTCGACCCGCACGAGCAGGTACTCGCGATCCGCGCCGGGGTTCGGGTGCCCGGCGAGCGCGAACCGCAGCCCGGCGCGGAAGCCCGTGACGCGCGAGAGGCCGCGCGCGGTGGCCGCCGGCGAGCGGGCGAGCTCCGCGCGGACGCGCGCCTGCCGGGGGGCGTCGTGCTTCTGGTACTTCTCGACGCCCGCGTCGTAGTCCGTGATCGTCAGGACGCGCCGGTGATGCTCGTAGAGCTCGCGGTCCTTGCCCTGCGCGTCCTCGCCGCGGTCCTCCGCCTCGACGCGCATGTCGCCCTGCTGCGTCCAGTCGAGGTCGCGCAGGAGGACGCTCGTCGCGCCGAGCGCGTGCGCCGGGGTGAGCGCGGTGACCGGCTCCGCGGTGCGGACCTCCTGGTGGTGCGGCCAGAACGGGACGTCGGCGCCGTCCATGGTCAGGACCTCGGGGCACGTCGCGTTCGCGTCGAAGAGGAAGAGGACCTCCCTCTCGTCCGCGTGATCGAAGGCGTAGCCGATCCCCTCCTCCTCGAGGAGCCGGTGCACGAAGTCGAGATCGGTCTCGTCGAACTGGAGGCAGTGCTCGCGCTTCTCGTAGGTCTCGGTGAGCTCCGCGCGCACCTCGCGCTCGTACGGGCCGAGCGCCTCCTCGAGCACCTCCGCGAGGATCTCGGGCACGGTCTTCTCCTGGAAGATCCGCGAGTCGCGCCGGTACGCGAGCAGCGCGAGCGCGGGGCCGATCACGAGGGTGAAGCCCGCGGCGCGATCGTCGACGGGCGCCTCCTCGACGCGGAGCGCGATCCCGCGCACGTGCTGGACGTGCTCGCCGCGCAGGATCGCGAGCGTGCAGTTGCTCCCGAGGAGCTGCGCGGCGTCGGTGTCGCGATCGGGGGTGCCGACCTCGACCCGCAGGCGGTAGGGCTCGTTCAGCGCCTCGACGAGCGTCACGGCGTGGACCTCGAAGAGGTGGCCCGCGTACGCGTCGCTCTCGAGCTCGTAGGCGACGTCGCCGTCCGGGCCCTCCGCGCCCGCCGACCCGCCGGCGCCGAGGCCCGCCGCGCCGAGGGCCGCGCTCACCACGCCCTGCGCGGCGCGCGCGAGGGGCGCGGCGACCCCGCGCGCCTGCGCGGGGACCGCGCGCGCCACCGCGGACGCCGCCGCGCTGGTCGCGCTCGCGACCGCACCCGGCGCGGCGCCCTGCAACGCCGCCGCTGCGGCCTGCGTGGCGCCCGGAAGGGCCGCCGGTACGCCCGCGGCAGGTGCACTCTGCAAGACATCTTGCGCCGCGCTCGCCGCGCCCGCCCCGGGCGCCATCGCGCCCTGCACGGCGCTCGAGGCCGCCTGCTCGGCATGGGCGAGCCCATCGCCCGCAGCGCTCTCGAGCGCCGTGCCCGACGGCACGACCTCGGATACTCGCCGCGCGCGCTCGCGCGCGCCCTCGGCGACGCTCTCCGCCTCGTCTCGTGCCCGGCTCACCTCGTCGCTCATCGCGCCTCCGAATCGCCGCCCGTCTCCCAAGATCCGCGCCAGGCCACGGGGCCGCCGGGTGGAGGTCCGCGGAGCGCCGACCTCGTCGATGTCCCATGAGACATGGGGCCTGAGACCCGATTCCGTTGCTCCACGCGCTCGCTCATCGCTTCGCCTCCCGGGAGCGCGCCACTCTTGCCATCGTTCTCTACGATGCAAGTCGTCTTTGCCCCCACGAGGCGCCGGAGAAGCCACTTCGTCCCGCGGCGCTGCAAGCGTCCGCCCCGCCCGTGCCTCGGCGCGGCGCGTCGTTGCCACCTGGGGACGACGCGCGAAACCGCGACGAAAGTCGACGCGCCGGGAAGAGGGCGCGCCGACCGGCCGTAGTCCCTGCCGTGGTGCTCCCGCCCCGACCGCTCCGGCTGCGTCCGGAGTTCGTCCTCCGCGCCTGGGCGCGCCTCCTCGGCTCGCTCGCGCCGATGCTCGCGCTCTTCGCGGTCGGGGCGCTCTGGCAGGGGCGCGCGGCGGTCGAGCTCGCGCGCGACGCGGGCGCGTGGGCGGACGGCGAGCCCGTCCCCGCCGAGCGCGTCGAGGCGCGCGTCTCCGTGCTCCTCGGCGCGATCCACCACGTACACGTCCGCGCGCGCGTGAGCGGCGGCGGCGGCGCGGCGCTCGGCCTCCCGGAGGTCGACGACTACTACGCGCTCTTCGGGGACTCGGTCGGCGACGGAGCGCTCCACGCGCGCCGCGATCCTGCGAGCGGGCGCGCGGCGCTGTCGTGGTCGATGGGGGACCGTGGCGGGCGCGTCGCGTTCCTCGGCCTCGTGGGCCTGCTCGTCCTGGGCGCCGGCGCGGCGCTCGGCCGCCTCGCGTGGCGCGCGCTCCGCGAGCTGCGCACCGCGCGCGCGGCGGCGCGGGCCTCCGACGAGGTCGCGCTGGAGGTGGTCTCGCTGGTCACGCACGAAGCCCACGGCGAGCCCGTCGCGCTCGAGATCGCGTACCGCGTCCCGCCGCCGCCGTCGCCGCGCGCGATCGGCTACCGCGATCCGGCGCAGGCGCCGCCGGTGGTGCAGACGGAGCGCTTCGCGCTCGCCGACGGCCGCCCGCTCCTCCTCGAGGGCGGCGAGCGCGTCGTGGCCCTGCGACCCGACCCCGCGAGCGACGCCGTCACCGTGGTGCGCGAGGGGCTCTGGCCCTTCCAGGCCTGACGTCTGATCGCAAGCTACGTTGCGCCCCTCGTGGAGCGTCGGCCGCGACCTCGAGG
>JAYRVK010000238.1:0-1670 GCA_041918555.1 Sandaracinaceae bacterium | reverse complement strand
TCGCTGCGCGACGGCCTGGCCTCGATCGATTCATCGACCTCTCCGCCCGCGCGCGCTTCGCGCGCGCAGCGTCGCCGTTCCCCTGGGCGCGCGCGCTATCCTCGGCTCGCCATGAGCCACTACCTCTTCGAGACCGACGAGCACCGCGCGCTGCGCGCCGAGGTCCGGCGCTGGGCCGCGCGCGAGATCCAGCCCCACGGCGCCGCGTGGGAGGAGGCCGAGGAGTTCCCCCGCGAGCTCTACGCGAAGGCGGGCGCCGACCACATGCTCGGCTTCGGCTACCCCGAGTCCGTCGGGGGCGGCGGCGGCGATCCCACGCACGTGGTCGTCGCATGCGAGGAGATGATCCTCGCCGGGCAGTCGGTCGGCACCGTCGTCGGCCTCGGGAGCCACGGGATCGCGCTCCCTCCCATCGTGAAGCACGGCACCGAGGCCCAGAAGCGGCGCTTCGTCGAGCCCGTGCTCCGCGGCGAGAAGATCGCGGCGCTCGCGATCACGGAGCCGGGCGGCGGCTCGGACGTCGCGTCGCTGCGCACCAAGGCGGTGCGGGACGGCGATCACTACGTCGTCACGGGTAGCAAGACCTTCATCACCTCGGGCGCGCGCGCGGACCTCGTGACCACCGCGGTGCGGACCGGAGGCCCGCAGCACGGCGGGATCTCGCTCCTCGTGATCGAGAAGGGCACGCCGGGCTTCTCGGTGAGCAAGCAGCTCAAGAAGACCGGGTGGTGGGCCAGCGACACCGCGGAGCTCACGTTCGAGGAGTGCCGCGTGCCGGTCGAGAACCTGGTCGGGATCGAGAACGCAGGCTTCCTCGCGATCATGACGAACTTCACCTCGGAGCGGCTGATGCTCGCGGCGCAGTGCGTGGCGATCGCCGAGCTCGCGCTCTCGGAGTCGATCCGCTACGCGAGGGAGCGCGAGGCCTTCGGCAAGCCGCTCATGGGCTTCCAGGTGATCCGGCACAAGCTCGCGGACATGTCGACGCAGCTCGCGGCGGCGCGCGCGCTGACCGGTGAGCTCGCGGCGCGCTACGCGCGCGGCGAGGAGAGCCCCGCGCTCGCCGCGATGGCCAAGAACGCGGCGACCGACATGTGCTCGTACGTCTGCGACGAGGCGGTCCAGATCCACGGCGGCATGGGCTACATGCGCGAGGTCCTCGTGGAGCGGCTCTACCGCGACGCGCGGCTCTACCCGATCGGCGGGGGGACGCGCGAGATCATGAACGAGATCATCGGCAAGGCCCGCGGCTTCTGATGGACCAGAAGCGCAAGTCTACTTGCGGATCACGTCGAGGACGAGCGGCTGGACCTTCGGGCGCGCGCGCTCGATCGCGTAGGCGGCGGCCACGCGGGCGGCGTGCTCGTCGCTCGCCGCGGTCCGCGCCCGCACGTGGAGCTCCGCGACGACGTCGCCCGGCTCCACGCGGTCGCCGCGGACTCGGTGGAGGACGATGCCCACCGCGGGATCGACGGACTGGTCCGCGCGCGTGCGGCCCGCGCCCATCGCCACGCCGGTGAGGCCCACCTCGAGCGCGTCGACGCCGTGGACGAACCCGGCCTTCTGCGCCCTCCCGGGGACGCGCTGCTCCGCGGTCGGGAGGCGATCGGGCTCGTCCACCACGCGCGGGTCGCCGCCCTGTGCGGCGACGATCGCGCGGAGCTTGTCGG
>JAYRVK010000237.1:0-5313 GCA_041918555.1 Sandaracinaceae bacterium | reverse complement strand
CGGGCGACGCGGTGATCACCGTCGGCGCGATCGCCGCGAAGGTCCGCGCCGCGCACGCGCACCGCGCCCGCGTCCTCGTGGTCCCGGCGGCCGACGCGGCGCTCGCCCGGAGCGCCGCGGGCGCGCTCGGCGCCGCCCTCGAGGTGGTCGGGGTCGCGAGCGTCGCCGCGCTCGCCGACGCGGTCCTCGAGCCGAGCGCCGGCCGCCGCGCGCGGCCCGAGCGCGACGTGGAGGACGCCCGCCGCGAGTTCGGCACCGGCTGGCGCGGCTATCGGTGGCCCACCATCCACGCCTTGCTCTCCCGCGTCGCGGGCACGCTCCCCACCGAGCGCGTCGAGCTGCGCGTGGAGATCCTGTCGCGCCTCGCCGCGGCGCAGCGCCACCTCGGCGACCCCGCAGGAAGTCTTGCGATCCTCGAGGAGGCTTCGGCGATCGCCGCCTCGCCCGAGGGCCGGATCGCCGTCCCGGACGAGCCGCTCGCCTACCTGTTGCAGCAAGCCGCGATGACGAAGAAGCAGCTCGGTCGCTTCGCCGAGGCGCGTCGCGACGCCGCGGCGGCGGTCGACGTGGCGCGCCGCGCGCGACTGCGGGGAGTCCTCGTCCGGGCCCTCGGGGTCGTCGGCCTCGTCGCCCTCGCGGAGGACGACGCCGACGCCGCGGTCGCCGCCTTCGAGGAGTCGCTCGCGGTCCTGCTCGCGCACGATCCCCACGCGACGGCCCGCACCCGCGCGTACCTCATCGAGGCCCACGCCTCCGCGGGCCGCTTCGCGCCGGCGGCGGCGCAGCTCCACGCCGCCATGGACGAGCTCTCGCGCGCGGACGAGGACGAGCGCCGCGCGAGCGAGAGCTGGGTCCGCACGAGCTGGGGCGGCGCGCTCCTCGCGCTCGGCCGCGCCTCCGACGCGGTCGATGCGCTCGATCACGCGAGCGTCCGCGCGAGCCTCGAGGAGGAGCCGCTGCCCGGCCTGCTCGCGCGGCGCTGGCTCGGCCTCGCGCTCGCGCGCGCGGGGATGGCCGCGCGGGGCTTCGAGGTCCTCGCCGCGTCGCCGATCGTGCACGGCCGCGCCCTCGAGGCCCACCTCGCGTTCCTCGCGCACCTCAACGTGCTCTACGAGGCCGAGGCCCGCGCCGAGGCGGGCGCGTTCGGTCCCGACGTCGCGGGCCGCGCGCTCCGCGCGCACGAGCACGTCCCGGCGTACGCCCGCGCGGACCTCCCCGGCGCGGAGGCCCACCGAGCGGTCGGCGAGGCCCTCGCGCGCGGCGCGGCGCCCGACCGCGACGCCCTCGCCGCGCTCCTCGCCCGCTGCCGGCGCCTGTAGGGCGGGGGCGGCCGGGTTACACTCGACGCGTGGCGTTCCGCGACGAGACCGAGGCGCTCCGCGCGCGCATCGAGGCCCTCGAGGGCGAGCTCGGTGCCGCGATGGAGCGCGTCGCCGAGCTCGAGCAGGAGCGCGAGGATGCGGCGCCGCTCCGGGCGCGGATCGCCGAGCTCGAGCGCGAGCTCGCGAAGCACGCGCCGAGACCGAGCCCGCCGAAGCCGCCGACCGCGGCGCCGCGCTGGGGGCGCACGGCGCTGATCGCCGCGGCCGCCGTCGGCGGCGCCGCGGGCGTCTACGCGCTGGCCGTCGAGTGGGCCGAACCCGATCCGGATGCGTCGCCGGTGCACGGGGTCGTGGACCTCGTCGACGCACCCCTGCCGGCCGCGCTCACCGGCTCCGTCAGGGGCACGAGCGAGGCGGGATCGGGCTGTGCGGGCTACACCCCGACGGGGCCGTTCGTCGTCTTGCGCACCGCGACGCCCCGAGCGGTGCGGCTCTGGACCGAGGGCGGGGCCGACGTGGTGCTCTACGTGCGCACGGCCGACGGACGGGTGATCTGCGACGACGACTCCGGCGACGGGATGAACGCGTCGCTCGCGGCGGACCTGCCGGCGGGCGACCACCCGGTCTGGGTCGGCACCTTCCACGAGGACGCGAACGCGGACGTGCTGCTGCGGATCGACGCGCGCCGCCCCGAGGAGACGGCCCTCGATCTCGACGCGGCGCCAGCGCTCGGGACGATCCGCGTCACCGGGATCGATCATCACGTGCGCGAGGGCCGTACCTCCGGGGACAACCCCGCGACGCTCGCGCGTCCGGGCTGTCCGGGCCACGTCCCCAACGCGCCGCACGTCGAGCTCGACGTCCGGGAGCCCGGGACCGCGCGCATCGTGGCACGCAGCGACGAGGACCTCGTCCTCCTGGTTCGCCGCCCCGACGGGAGCTTCGCCTGCGACGACGACGGCGCAGGGGACTACGACCCGCTCGTGATCGAGGCCCTCGCGCTCGGGCGCTACCGCGTGTGGGTCGGCAGCTACTCGCCCGGAGCGACCGGTGACTTCGAGCTCTCGGTCGACGTCGACGCCGCCACGACGCCGGACCCCGCGATCCCGCCGCGCCTGGGCCGCTGGAACCTCGACGGGGAGTCGCTCCTGTCGTTCAGCGAGCGCGTGACCGGCGCGGTGCCGGTGAGCAGCACCCACCCCGAGTGCCGGACGCTCTACGGCTCCGCCGCGCCGGACCTCGAGCTCGCCCTCGGCGAGCCTCGCTCGGTCACGCTCTCGCTCACCAGCGACGCGTTCCTCGGCGTGCTCGTCGAGCACCCCGACGGCACGCAGTCCTGTGAGCTCCCGACCCGCGCCGCGCCGGGCTCCTGGGCCGCGGGCACGCACCGCGTGTTCGTCGCCGCCTCGGAGCCGGGCGCGGCGGCGTCCTTCACCCTCGTCGTGCAGACACAGCAGACGAATTGACGGAGCGCGGGGGACTGTCGAGGATGCGTCCGTGGCGTTGCCTCCCCTCGAGCCGCTCTTCGAGCAGCTCTGCGCCCTCCGGGCCGCGGAGGCGCCGACCGATCCGATCCACGACGCGCGCTGGCGCGTGATCTCGGACTGGCTGGCGCGCGCGTTCCCGGGGGGCGGCGACGCGGGCGAGGACGCGCGCCAGGAGACCCTCATCGCCCTGATGCGCAACGTCGGTCGGATGCAGGCCGAGGTGCCCCGCCAGGCCGCGAAGTGGGTCGCGACGATCCACCGGCGCAAGCGCATCGACGAGCTCCGGGCGCGCGCGAACGACCCCGTGCGCCACGCGCTCCGGTACGAGTCGGCGCGCGCCGACGGGACGTCGACCATCGATCGCCTCGGCGGCGAGGGCCTGCGCGAGCTGACCCCCGCGATGCTCGAGGCCCTCGTGACGCTGACCCTCGAGCACGTGCACCGCGCGCTCGAGGAGCAGGTGCCGAGCGCCGCCAAGCGCCAGCTCCGGCGCACCCAGGCGCAGGCGACGCTCCTGCGCCTGATCTGCGGCTGGAGCGCCGAGGCGATCGCGGGCGCGCTCGACCACGGCGAGCCGATCGGGAACGACCGCCTGTACAAGTGGGTCGAGCGGGGGCGCGCGACGGTGGAGCTGGGCCTCGCCCGGTGGGCGGGCCAGGCCGAGGGGGAGGAGATCCCCGTCATCGAGGTCTTGCGGGAGATCATGGGCGAGCGCCGCGCCGACGCGGGGGTCCCGCGGCCCGCGCGCCGCAAGGGGCGCGACGAGGACGCGCCGTGAGGCACCACGGCGCGGCCGAACCGTCAGTCGGCGCCCGACGGCCTCGTCTGCGGCCCCGAACGGGCACCCCGTGGCGGGCGAGCCCCCGGCGAGCGAACGAAGCGAGCGTGACGACATGACCGAACGGCTGATCCGAAGGTGGCGCGACGACGCGCGGCGAGCGACGGGGTGGCGGACCGGGGACGACCCCGAGCCGGTGCTCGACGTGCTGGCCCTCACGGTGGCCCTCGAGCTGACGGGGGACCTCGGGCGGATCGCGCGCGACGAGCGCGACGCGCTGCGCAAGGTCGGGCAGCTCGCGATGCTCCAGCTGGGCGGCGCGGATCGGGACGAGGACGAGCTCGAGGCGCTCCGCATGTGCGCTGCGATCGCGCGCGACGGGCTCCGCGCGCTCGGCGGCCGGCCGCTCCCCGAGGAGCCGAGCGCGCGCGAGGACGTGCGGGCGATCGTGCCCCCGTCGGACCTCACGCGCCTGCTCCGGGGGGAGCTCGACGGCTTCGCCGCCGGGGCGCTGGCCATGCGCCTGCGGCGCTCGGCGGCCGCGCTGGCGGAGCTGGGCACGCTGCGCCGCCTCGCCACCCCCGCCGACGCCGAGACGATCGCGCTCGCCGCCGCCGAGGCCGCGGCGGTGCTCGACCCCGCGGGAGGCCGCTTCCTCGGCGCGCACCCCACCCTCGGGGTCGAGGCCTACGTGTTCGAGGGGGCCGCCGGCGTGCGCCTCGCCCTCTACGCGGAGGACCCCGACGCGCTGCGGCTGGTCGCGCCGGAGCTCACCACCGAGGACGTCCGCGAGGGCTACTGGATCGGCCGGGTCGCCGGGGACGCGCGCGCGATCCACGCGGTGCTCCACGCCGGCGATCGCAGCGAGCCCTGGGATCTGAGCTTCTGAGTCTCCGAGGGCCTCCCCCACGCGCGCGCGGCGCGCGCGCGGGGCCCCCACCCTCGTCCGAACGCGCTGGCGCGCGTTCGACCCCATCGCGGGGCGATGGGTCCCCCTCGCCCGACGGCCGGCGTTGCGCGCCGGCCTGGGCTCGATCGACGCTCGGTCAGCCTCGGCTCGTTCGATTCATCGACAGCCTTTGATTTGAGTTCTGGAGGGGGCGCGCGGCGTGCCGCCGACGCCGGCGGGTCGTGGTATATGTGACCTAACGTTCGGGGGAACATGCCGTCTCGTCTGGAGCAGCTCTGCCTCGACAAGGGCCTTCGCATGACCGGCCAGCGCCGGATCATCGCGCGGGTGTTGTCCGACTCTCTCGATCACCCCGACGTCGAGACCGTGTACCAGCGCGCGTCGCAGCTCGACTCGCGGATCGGCCTGGCGACGGTGTACCGCACGTTGCGTCTGTTCGAGGAGGCGCAGATCCTGGAGCGGCACGACTTCGGCGACGGCCGCGCGCGCTACGAGGAGACGCCCGAGGAGCACCACGACCACCTCATCGACGTGAACACGGGCGAGGTGATCGAGTTCACGAACGCGCGGATCGAGGAGATCCAGGAGGTGATCGCGCGAGAGCTCGGCTACCGCCTCGTCGACCACCGCCTCGAGCTCTACGGCGTGAAGATCGACAGGTAGCTCAGCGCTGCTCGTCGGCGAGGATCCGCCGGTAGCTCTCGTAGCGCTCGGCGTCGATCGCCCCCGCCTCCACGGCCGAGCGCACCGCGCAGCAGGGCTCGCGCAGGTGCGCGCAATCCGGGAAGCGGACGCGCCCGAGGAGCGCGCGCATCT
>JAYRVK010000236.1:0-16529 GCA_041918555.1 Sandaracinaceae bacterium | reverse complement strand
GGAGCTCGATGACGTTCCCCTCGGGATCGCGGACGTACACGAACTCCACGCGGCCGGCGCCCGGCACCTCCCGCTCGACCGGCTCGCCGAGCCGGAGGCCACCGTGTGCGAGCACCTGCTCGAGCGCACCGCCGACGTCGTCGACCGCGAACGCGAGGTGGCCCCAGCCGCGCTCGTCGGCGCGGGCCGGCGCGCGATCGGGCGCGCCCTCGTACTGGAAGATCTCGAGCGTCGCGGTCGACCCGGGCAGCCGCAGGTGGACGCCTCGCAGCCGCGCGCTCGGAAGCCCGGCGCCGCGCGCGAGCCACTCACCGCCGAGATCTCGCTCCGGAGGTACGGGCACGCAGCCGAAGACCTCCTCGTAGAAGCGCGCGAGGCGACGATAGTCACGCGCGACGACGTTCGTGTGGACGTAGCGGGGCTCCATCGAGAGGCAGCTCAGCGCGCCGCCGGGCCGCGCGCAAGGAGACCGTCGCGCGTGAGGAACTCGATCGCGCGCTCGCACGTCTCGGTCGCGGCGAGCGCGCCGCCGTGATCTACGCCCTCGAGCGCGACGAGACGACAGGCTCCGCGCGGGCACGCGCGCGCGAGCGCGAGCGCGCTCTCGAACGGGCGCCGAGCCTCTGAGCGCGCCGGCGTGGTCGATCTCGAGATCGAGCCGAGCCCGAGGGAGCCCGTCTGCGAGCGGGACCGCGTGCTCGGCCTGCGGCGAGGCGAGCGTCGACACGCTCACCACGCGCTCGATGCGCGGATCGTGCGCCGCGGCGCGCAGCGCCACCCAGCCGCCGTACGAAGGCCCGACGAGCCCGACGCGGCCCTCGACCAGCCCGAGCGCCTCGAGGTGATCGAGCAGCTGAGAGACTTCGCGCGACGCTCGCACGCCACCGTGCCCGCGTAGGTCGACGAGGATCACGCGGTGGCCGCGCGCGCGAAGCGCCCGCCCCATGCCGAGCATGGCGCGCTGGTCGTCCGATCCTCCATCGAGCACGAGCGTCGTCGAGTGCGGAGCCACCGGCTCGAGGATCCACGCCTCGAGCGTCGCGGTCGGCGGACCGACCTCCGCGCGGATCCAGCCCGTCACGTCGTCGGGGAGCTGCGCGCTCGCCGGTGGTCCGTCGCGGCTCGATGCCTTCGCGATCGCCCACGCGCCGTTGCGACACACCTCCGACACCGACCCGGCCAGCACGAGCGCGAGGAGCGCGAGGGCGACGAGCCCACCGCCGTGGCGATCGTGCTTGCGGATCACGCGCGGTCCTACGGACCGCGCTCGGGCCTATTTCACCCTGCCTCGCGCGCGATGCGGTCGCCGAGCCAGAGATCGCTCAGCTTCTCGTGCATGGAGCTCTGCCGCAGCCGCTGGCGCAGGTGCGCGAAGTCGACCCGATCGAGCGGCTGATCCTGATCGAAGCACGAGTACACCAGCGACTCCTCGCCGGTGACGGGATCCACGTGCCGCTGGAGGCACTGCGCGCAGACCTCCTTGAGCATGCACTGCATGGGCGAATTGATGCTCCCGAGCGCGACGTGCTCCGGCGGGAGGTACGGCGCGAGCACGCCCCGCCGCGCCTCGGCGACCGCGCGCATCATCCCGTCGCTCCCGATCGCCAGCACGCGGTGCACGGACTCGAGCGGGACGCGGCGCGGGCCGAGGTCGCCGCGCGCGTAGGCGAGCATCGCCTGCACGATGTTGCCACGCACGTGGGAGTCCTGGACCCGGTGCGGCTCGATCACGGGGCCGCCATCCGTCGCCCACACGACCTGATCGGTCGCCGCCTCGATCTGCTCGCGCCTGAACAGCCCCGCGCCGTCACGGTAGCCGGCGAAGTAGAGCACGCGGCTTCCCGCGTCCTTGAACGCCTGCGCGATCGAGAAGAGCACGGCGTTGCCGAGCCCGCCGCCGACGAGGAGGACGTTCTCGTCGCCGCGGATCTCGCTGGGTCTCCCCGTCGGGCCCATCACGATGACCGGCTCGCCCACCGCGAGGTGGCGGCAGAGCCGCGAGCTCACGCCCATCTCGAGGACGATCATCGAGAGGAGGCCCGCCTCGGGATCGGTGGCCGCGCCGGTGAGCGCGATGCCCTCCATCACGAGCGGCGCGCCGTCCACGTGCCGGGCGTACCGCTCGAAGGTCTGGAGCCGATAGAACTGGCCTGGCTCGAAGCGCCGCGCCGCGCGCGGCGCCGAGACCACGACCTCGACGATGCCCGGCGCGAGCTCGCGCACCGCGTGGACCACCGGCCGGAGCTCGCGATCGAGGCGCGCGAAGAAGGCCGCATCGAGCGGCGCGGGCGCGAGCTCTCCGAAGAGCGCGCTGACCGCCACGTGACCGTCCTTCGCGCTCGCCATCGCCTTCACGACGCTGCCGGCGTAGCGCGGGTGGTTGTCCCCGTAGTAGCTGACGAGCTGCCCGCCGGGCCCCTCGTGACTCGTGAAGAACCCCTCGCCGCGGACGAGCTCGATCGCGCCATCGGGCGCGCGCCGCGCAGCGTGGGACGCGAAGAACCCCGATGCGTCGAGCACGAACGTGCCGGGCCGCTCGCGCTCGTAGGTCACGTTCGGGTGCGTGCCGGCGGCGACGAACACCGAGCGCGCCGGGATCGTCACGCGCTCGTCGGTCGCACGCAACTTACCTTGCACCTGTTCGTTCACCGCGAAGGTCACGGCCTCTGCCGCGCCGTAGCGGTCGACGTGCACCTCGAGCGGCGAGAGCAGCTCGACGTAGCGAACGCCCTCCTCCAGGCTCTTCTCCACCTCCTCGTGGTTCAGGCGGTACGCCGGCGAGTCGACGAGCGTGCGGCGATACACGATCCGGACGCCGCCCCACGCGTCGAGGAGGGATCGCAGATCGGGCGGCCGGCCCTCGCGGGTGGCCTCCGCGCGCTCCGCCGCGAGCGCCTCCGCGTGGCCGAGCTGCTCGTCGAGGATCCCGAGCTCCTCCTCGTCGAAGCGCGCACGCACCGACGCCTCGCCGTGCGCGTCGACGAGCGCGGCGTAGCGGGAGCGGGCCTTCTCGACCTGCACGACGTAGTAGGCGAGCGCCTCGGTCGCGGTGTCGATCGCGGTGAGCCCGCTCCCGATCACCACCGCGGGGAGCCGCAGCTGGAGGTTCGCGAGGGACTCGCGCCGGAAGGCGCCGCTGAGCTGGAGCGCCATCAAGAAGTCGCTCGCCTGGCGCACGCCGCGGACCATCCCGTTCTTCATGCCCACGAGCGTCGGGCGCCCCGCCCCCGCCGCGATCGCGACGTGGTCGAAGCCCATCGACCATGCGTCCTCGAGGGTGATCGTGCCGCCGAAGCGAACGCCGCCGTACGCGCGGAACGCGTCTCGACGAGCGAGGTTCAGGTAGAGCATCGAGAGGAAGCTCTTGTCCCAGCGCACGGTGATGCCGTACTCGCTCACCCCGCCGAAGCCGAGGACCGGCCGCGTCTCGAGCGGCTGCCGCAGCGACTGCGCGTCGCGGATCGGCTCGCGCAGCCAGGCCTCGGAGAGCGGCTCGATCTTCAGCCCGTCGATCGCGACGACCGCGAAGCCCTCGTTCAAGAGGTAGTGCGACAGCGTGTAGCCGGCCGGCCCGAGGCCGACCACGAGCACCTTCTTGCCCGTGTGCGGCCGCGGGATCGGGCGCCGCAGCGAGAGCGGACAGAACCGCGTGAGCAGCGACCAGATCTCGAAGCCCCAGGGCAGCGAGAGCACCTCGTCGAGGATGCGGGTCTCCACCATCGGGACGTTCACCGGCGCC
Source organism: Sandaracinaceae bacterium (assembly GCA_041918555.1). Classification (GTDB taxonomy): domain Bacteria; phylum Myxococcota_A; class Polyangia; order Polyangiales; family Sandaracinaceae; genus JACKEC01. The sequence goes on along the minus strand of JAYRVK010000236.1, from coordinate 12,790 downwards.
TGCTTCTGGAAGATGCACGACTTCATGCAGTCGTTGCAGATCCGGTGGCCGGTCCCCGGACACATCGGGTTGTCGAGCGCGATGGCCGCCAGCGCGCCGAGCGGATCACCGGCGCGCCGCAGCGCCTGCGCCTCGCCGATCTTCTCACCGAGGGGACAGCCCGCCAGCGCGACGCCGAGCGGGTTGACCGTCAAGGAACCTTGCTTGTCGCGGAGGCCGCGGCTGCACGAGTCCTTCGCGCGCTCGTGGCAGTACATGCAGAGGTCGAGCTCGGCGCCGACTGCCCGCTCGCTGCCGCGGAGGTCGGTCAGCGCGAACGGCTCGGGCCGGCCCCGCGCGGCCACGTCGCCGATCGACTCGCCGCGGACCGCGCCGCTCGGGACCCGGAGGTGGACGAGGTGCGCGAAGTCCTGGGGCCGCACCTCGGCGAGGGACGGCCAGCGCGCCGCGGGGTCGCTCTGCGAGGCGGCGCGCGAGGCCAGCGCGCCTTCGACCGCGTCGAGCACCGCGTCGAGGAGCGCCTCGTCTTCGAGCGCCAGGAGCTCGGGCAGCGCCGCGCGCACCGCGTCGACCGTGCGTCGCGTCTCGTCGGTCCACGCCGCGCCCCCCGCCCGCGCCAGCTTGCGCGCGAGCTCGTGCGCGTCGACCAGCCGCAGTGTCGCCGTCGCCACGAAGCGCTCCTCGTCGTCGTCGCCGCCGTCGCCGACCGCGGCCCACGCTCGGGCCGCGCGCTCGTGATCGTGGGGGGCGGGCGGCGCGCTCCGCTTCGCGAGGCGCTTCTTCACGAAGCGCTTGCGGAAGTCGAAGACCGGCTCACCGGTGAGGATCCGCTCGCGCAGCGCGTCGAGCTCGGCCTCCACGCCGAAGAGGCGCGCCACGAAGGTCCCGACGTGGGGCGCGACGCGGACCACCAGCGCGGAGAGCTCCGCCTCCGTCACCGCGCCCGGATCGCGCCGCCCGGCGCGCAGGCGCGCGAGGCCCTCGGCGTCGCGCTCCTCGAGCCACGCGTCGAAACGCACGAGGAGGGTTGCGAGTCCCTCGTCGGTGTACAGGTCCTGCCAGTCGAGCCCCGGGAATCCGAGCTTCAACGTCATCTACGGTTTTCCCATCGATCGAGTCGACAACGCGGAACCTTGCTCCGCGCGGCGCGCCCGGTCAAGCGGTGCTAAGGCGGGACGGCGATGGAGAAGGGACTCACCTATCGCGAGGCGGGGGTCGACATCGACGCCGGCGATCGGCTCGTCGATCGCATCGGGCCGCTGGCCAAGGCGACGGGCATCCCTGGCGTGCTCGCGGGGGTCGGCGGGTTCGCCGGACTGTTCGAGGTCCCGCCCGGGATGAAGCGCCCCGTCCTCGTCTCGGGGACCGACGGGGTGGGGACGAAGCTGCGCGTCGCGTTCGCGGCCGGCGTCCACGACACGGTGGGGATCGATCTGGTGGCGATGTGCGTGAACGACGTGCTCACGGTGGGCGCGCGACCGCTCTTCTTCCTCGACTACTTCGCGACCGGCAAGCTCGACGTGGACGTGGCGGAGGCGGTCATCCGCGGCATCGCGGACGGCTGCCGCATCGCGGGCTGCGCGCTCCTCGGCGGCGAGACCGCCGAGATGCCGGGCTCCTACCCCGAGGGCGAGTACGACCTCGCGGGCTTCGCCGTCGGCGTCGTCGAGAAGGAGGCGATCCTCGATGGCTCGCGCGTGGAGCTCGGCGACGTCCTGATCGGCCTCCCGTCGAGCGGGCTGCACAGCAACGGCTACTCGCTCGCGCGAAAGGTCCTCTTCGATCGCGCGGCCCTCGACCTCGGCGCGACGCTCCCGGAGCTCGGCGCCGCTTCTCTTGGGCAAGTTATCTTGACGCCGACGCGCATCTACGCGCACGAGGTCGCGGCCGCGCTCGCGGCCGGACGCGTCCACGCGATGTGCCACGTGACGGGCGGCGGCCTGCCGGGGAACCTGCCGCGCGTCCTCCCGGACGGAACGGGCGCGGTCGTACGCCCGCCGCCGCCGCCGCCGATCTTCGACGTGATCGCGCGGCTCGGCGGGGTCTCCGAAGAGGAGATGCGCCGCGCGTTCAACCTGGGCGTCGGCTACGTCTTCGCGGTCGCCGCCCCCGACGCGGACGCAGTGCTCGCCGCGCTCGAGGGCGCGTTCGTGCTCGGTCGGATCGAGGCGAGCGACGCGACCGACGAGGCACGCGTCGCGTACGCGTGATGGAGACGCCGGCCAGCTCCTACGACGTGATCTGCGTCGGCACCCAGCTCGCTCCGCTCCTCGCGGGCGCGCTCCTGGCCAAGCGTGGCTTCCGGGTGCTCCTCGTCTCGCAGGAAGAGCGCCCCCCGAGCTACGCGGCGACCGACGAGCTGAGCCTCCCGCGCGAGCCTTTCCACTTCCTCCCGGCGAGCTCGCCCATCGCGCGCCGGGTCCTCGCGGAGCTCGCCATCCACCAGCGGTTCCGCCGGCACGCGACGCAGATCGATCCTGCGTTCCAGCTGTGCCTCCCGCGCCACCGGCTCGACTTCGCCCGAGAGCCCTCCCTGCTCGATCGCGAGATCGAGCGCGAGTTCCCCGAGGTGAAGCGTCCCGCCCTCGACTTCCTCCGCGCGAACGAGGCGCAGCAGGAGGCGCTCGACGCGCTCTTCGACCGCGATCTGATGTGGCCGCCGGGCACGTTCTTCGAGCGCCGCGATCACGCGCGCGCGACCGCGGTCCTGCCGTTCGGCAGGCACGGCACCGCGCTCGATCCCCTCGCAGAGTTCCCCGAGCGGCACCCGTTCCGCCTCGCGGTGGAGCTGCCCGCGCGCTTCTCGGACGGGATGGATCCCGATCACACGAACGGGCTCCGGCTGAGCCGGCTCTTCGGGAGCTGGCGCCTGGGCGCGGCCTCGCTCGAGGGCGGGTACGCGACGCTCCGCGGCCTCGTCGCCGACGCGATCTCGAGCCACGGCGGCGTCCTGCGCGAGGGCGAGAAGATCGACAAGCTGCGCGTCCGGCGCGGGACGGTCACGGGCGTGCGGCTCGCGGCCTCCGGCGAAGAGATCGGCGCGACCTGGGTGATCAACGGCGCGCCGCTCGAGAGCCTGCTCTCGTTCGTCCCGGATCGCGCGCCCTTCGAGGAGCTCTTCGAGCGGATCGGCGAGCCGGTCGTCCGCTATTACCGCTACACGCTGAACCTGCGCGTGCGACCCGAGGCGGTGCCCGAGGGGATGAGCCAGGACGTGCTCTTCGTCCGCGATCCGCGCCGCCCGCTCTACGGGGCGAACGCGCTCCGGATCCACGCGGCGCCGCTGCGCGAGGATGGGCGGCGGCACCTCACCGTCGAGGCGCTGCTCCCGCGGCGCGGGATCGAGGAGGGCGGCGAGCTCGCGAGCACCATGCGCGAGCGCGTGATCGCCTCGCTCTCCGATCTGATGCCGTTCCTCGGCGATCACACCGAGCTCATCGACTCGCCCCACGACGGCCGCGGTGCGCAGGACCTCGAGCGCCGGATGAGCGTGCCGAGCCCCGAGCCGTGGAACCGCGGCGTGTCCACGATGCGTGCGGTCTACGGCTTCCCGGTGAGCACGGCCCTCGGGGTCTGCGCGCTGCCCGTGCGCGCCCCGATCCGGCAGCTCCTGATGTGCGGAGATCAGGTCGTGCCCGGGCTCGGGCTCGAGGGGCTCTTCCTCGCCGCGTGGTCGGCGGCCCGCGTGGTGAGCCGCGCCGATCGCAAGCGCGACCCGATGCGGCGGGGCCGGTGGGGCAAGCTCGAGATCTGATAGCATCGAGCCGGTGGTGTCGGAGGACATCGCGGTCGGCGACGCCATCGGTCCCTATCGAGTGGTCGCGCCCCTCGAGGAGGGCGGGATGGCGTCCCTCTACCTCGCACACCGCCCGCCCGAGCGGGACATCGTGGCGGTCAAGGTGATCCGCAGCCGGCTGCGCGACGACTCGAGCGTGATCCGGATGTTCCAGGACGAGGCGCGCACGCTGACGCACGTGCGACACCCGAACGTGGTGCGAGTCCTCGACGCGGGCGAGTCGGACGACCGGCGCTACCTCGCGATGGAGTACCTGCACGGCTGCTCGCTCGCACGCTTGCGCGACGAGCTCGAGCGCCGCGACGTGGGGCTCTTGCCCGTCTCGGTGGTAGCCCACATCGGCGTCGAGGTCGCCGAAGCGCTCCACGCCGCGCACGCCGCAGTCGACGATCGGGGCAAGCCGCTCGGCATCGTCCACCGCGACGTCAGCCCGCAGAACGTGATGGTCTCCGAGAGCGGCGCGGTGAAGCTCATCGACTTCGGCGTCGCGAAGGCCCACGGGCGACTCGAGGTCACCAACGCGAAGATGGTCGTCAAGGGCAAGCTCCGATACATGGCGCCCGAGCAGGTGAGCGGGCACCCGGTGGACGGCCGCACGGATCTGTTCGCGCTCGGGATCGTGCTCTGGGAGTGCCTCACGGGGCGCAAGTTCGCCGCGCGCGACGGAGAGGGTGACCTCTTCGCGCGGCTGATGGATCCGCGCGCCACCGCGCCGAGCGAGGACAACCCCGACGTGCCGCAGGCGCTCGACCGGATCTTGCTCGCCACGCTCTCGCGCGAGCCCGACGATCGTCCGGCCTCGGGCCGCGCGCTCGCCGACGCGCTGCGCGCCGCGGTCGACGTCGGAGGCGGGCGCGAGCAGATCCGGGGGCTCGTCGATCGGATGTTCGGCATCGAGCTCGCGTACACGCGCAAGTGGATCACCGACTCCTTCCGCATGCCCGAGGAAGACACGCGTGCGGATCGGCCGGCGGAGCCCGCCGCGCCGACGACCACCCAGCGGATGGGCCGGGACGTGCTCGCCAAGCTCGCCGCGCAGAAGGTCGCGCAGAAGGAGCAGCTCGAGCTCGTCGAGTCGCGATCGTGGACCGTCGAAGAGGCCGAGTCACACCGGACCGACCCGACGCGACCGCAGAAGAAGACGCCGAAGAGGCTCGACCTGACCTTCTCGCTCGCCAAGCCCCGCAGCGTCAACGCGACGGGCGCCCAGCCGCTCGCCGCGCCCTTCGAGGAGCCGGTGACACTGCCGGACACGAACCCCGACGAGGAGCCGTTCGACGCGGGCGACGACACGGACAACCTCGCGATGCGCTGCCTGGCCACGCTGCGACAGGCGACGTGGGCAGAGCGCCCGGCCGGGGCCCCCCCCCCGGTCTCGCTGATCGCCACCCTCGACGAGCTCGCCGACGCGCCCCTGCCCACCGCGGCGCGGCCCCCTCCCGCCGGGACGCGGTCGTGGGTCCTGCTCCTCGCCGTCGCCCTCATCGTGGTGATGGCGAGCCTCGGGATCACGCTGATCCTCCTGGCGAGCGGGTAGAATGGCGCGATGGACGCCAACCAGCCCCGCTTCACCATCCACCAGCTGCTCAAGGTCATGATCGATCGGGGGGCGTCCGACCTCCACATCACGACGGGCACGCCGCCGCAGCTCCGCATCGACGGCTCGCTCGTCCCGCTCAAGACCAACCCGCTCGATCCCGTCGAGACCAAGCAGCTCTGCTACTCGGTGCTGTCCGAGGAGCAGACCGTCCGCTTCGAGAAGAACAACGAGCTCGATCTCTCGTTCGGGGTGCGCGGCCTCTCCCGGTTCCGCGCGAACATCTTCATGCAGCGCGGCGCGGTCGCGGGCGCCTTCCGCGCGATCCCGTTCAAGATCCTCTCCTTCGAAGAGCTCGGGCTGCCGCCGGTCGTCGCGGGGCTCGCCAACATCCCGCGCGGCCTCGTGCTCGTCACCGGGCCCACCGGCTCCGGTAAGTCGACCACGCTCGCGGCGATCATCGACAAGATCAACCGCGAGAAGCGGCACCACATCCTCACCATCGAGGATCCGATCGAGTACCTGCACCCGAACAAGCTCTGCGTGGTGAACCAGCGCGAGATCGGGGCCGACACGAACAGCTTCAAGATCGCGCTCAAGTACGTGCTGCGGCAGGACCCGGACGTCGTCCTCGTCGGCGAGATGCGCGACCTCGAGACGATCGAGTCCGCGCTGACGATCTCGGAGACGGGTCACCTCGTCTTCGCGACCCTGCACACGAACGGCACGATCAGCTCCATCAACCGCATCATCGACGTGTTCCCGGCCCACCAGCAGCCGCAGGTGCGCGCGCAGCTCTCGATGGTGCTGCAGGGCGTGCTCTGCCAGAACCTCGTCGCGCGGGCCGACGGGCCCGGCCGGGCGCTGTGCCTCGAGATCATGATCCCCGACCCCGCGATCCGGAACCTCATCCGCGAGGACAAGGTCCACCAGATCTACTCGTCGATGCAGATCGGCCAGAGCAAGAGCGGGATGCAGACCTTCAACCAGTCGCTGTTCGCGCTCTACCTCCGGCGCATCATCTCGCTCGAGGACGCGTTGGGCCGCTCCTCGGACCCCGGCGAGCTGCAGCGCATGGTCGAGGAGCACCAGACGCGCGCGCTCGCGCAGGCGAAGAACCCCAAGCGCTGACGGGGCGCGGTGGTGTCAACGATTTTGCCCGGCCCGCGCGCCCAGCTGTAGACTCAGCGAGCCAGCATGGCTGAATTCGTCTACGAGGCGCGGGCCCGCACCGGGGAGGTACGCAAGGGAGTCATGGAGGCCGACACCGCCGAGATGGTGGAGACGCGCCTCAAGGCTCAGAACCTCAGCCCGGTCAAGGTCAAGAAGAAGCCCAAGGAGATCAGCGTCAGCTTCGGCGCGCCGGTCTCCGAGAAGGAGCTGGTCATCTTCACGCGGCAATTCGCGACGATGATCGACGCGGGGCTACCCCTCGTGCAGTGCCTCGAGATCCTCTCGGCGCAGGGCGAGAACAAGCAGTTCAACAAGATCCTCAAGGACGTGAAGGCCTACGTCGAGCAGGGCGGCACGTTCTCCGACGCGCTCTCGAAGCACCCGAAGGTGTTCGACCCGCTCTACGTGAACCTCGTCGCGGCCGGCGAGCTGGGCGGCATCCTCGACACGATCCTCACGCGCCTCGCCGTCTACATCGAGAAGCGCGTCAAGCTGAAGTCCCAGGTCCGCGGCGCGATGATCTACCCGTCGATCATCGCGCTGGTCGCGGTCAGCGTGATCTTCATCCTGCTCACGTGGGTCATCCCCGCGTTCCAGTCGATGTTCCGCGACTTCGGCGGGGAGGACGCGCTGCCCGGGATCACGCGCTTCGTGATCGCCGTCAGCCACGGCTTCGTCTCGAACCTGCCGTTCCTGATCGGCGCGGTGATCGTCTTCGCGGTGGTCTTCACGGTCACCTACCGCACGCCCAAGGGCAAACGCTTCTGGCATCGGGTCCTGCTCACCGCACCGCTGCTCGGGCCGGTGATGCGGAAGATCGCCGTCGCGCGCTTCTGCCGCACGCTCGGCACGCTCCTCTCGTCGGGCGTCCCGATCCTGGATGCCATGGACGTCGTGGCGAAGTCCGCGGGGAACACCATCGTCGAGGACGCGATCAACGTGACCTCCGATCGGATCCGCGAGGGCCGCACGATGGCCGAGCCGCTGATGGAGACGAAGGTCTTCCCGCCGATGGTCGTGCAGATGATCGGCGTCGGCGAGCAGACCGGCGCCCTCGACACCATGCTCAACAAGATCGCCGACTTCTACGAGGAAGAGGTCGACGTCGCGGTGGCCGCGCTCACCTCGATGCTCGAGCCGATCATGCTCGTCGTCATGGGTGGCATCGTCGGCTTCATCATGATCTCGATGTACATGCCCATCTTCGAGATCGCGGGGCAGGTCCAGTCGGAGTAGCGGTGCCCGAGACGCTGCCCGTACGCCGTCGGCAGATCTGGCTGCTCGGCGGGCGGCTCGCGGTCGCCACGCTCCTCCTCGGCGGGTACTTCTTCTTCGGGGGACGGCCGGGCGGCTTCACGCAAGACTTCTTGCTCGCGCTGATCGCGGCGACGTTCGCGGTCAGCCTCGCGTCGCTCGTGGCGCTCCCGCGCGTCACGCGGCCCGATCGGCTGGCGAGCGCGCAGCTCGTCTACGACCTCGGCCTCGTCTCTGGGCTGGTCTACCTGTTCGGCGGCGCCGCGAGCGGCTTCAGCTTCCTCTACGGCGTGGTCATCCTCGCGTCCGCGCTCCTCCTCGGCGCGCGCGCGACGCAGCTGATCAGCGCGGCGGCGCTGGTCCTCTACGTCGCGGTGGGCCTGGGCCTCGCGAACGGATGGATCCCCCCTCCCCCGGACGCGCCCGAGCTCGCGAACGAGCTCCCGCTCGACGAGCTCGGCTTGAGCGTCCTGCGCACGCTCGTCGGCCTGATCCTCGTCGGCCTGCTCGCGGGGGGGCTCGCCGAGCGGCTGCGGCGCACCGGGGGGCAGCTCCGCGAGGTGACGCAGAGCGCGGCGAAGTACGCCAAGCTCAACGAGGACATCCTCCGCTCGCTCGCCTCGGGCCTCCTCACCGCCGACCTCGCGGGGGTCATCGTGCGGATCAACCCCGCGGGGGCAGCGCTGCTCGGCGGGACCCCGGCGACCCTCGAGGGCCGCCGCGCGGACGAGCTGCTCCCGTTCGATCCGACGGCACAGCAAGAGGTCGAGCGGGGCGACGGGCTCGCGCGGCGGGTCGACGGGACCACCTTCCCGGTCGGCTACGGGTGCTCTCCGCTCCGAGACGAGCAAGGGACCTTGCAGGGTACGCTCGTCCTGTTCTCGGACCTCACCGAGCTGGCGATGCTGCGCGAGAAGGCGGAGCGGGCGGAGCGCCTCGCCGCGCTGGGGCGGCTCGCGGCCGGGCTCGCGCACGAGATCCGCAACCCGCTCGGCTCGATCTCGGGCTCGGTCGAGCTCGTCCGCGAGGCGCCGAGCCTGGACCCCGAGGACCGGCGGCTGCTCTCGCTCGTGCTCGAGGAGGTCGATCGGCTCGACGACCTCGTCACGACGATGCTCGAGGTCGGCCGCCCGCGGGATCCGGTGCTCGCCTCCGTGGACGTCGGAGCGCTCGCGAGCGACGTGGCGAACGTGGTGCGCCCGACCACCTCGATCGGGATCCGGATCGAGGCGCCGGCCGATCCGGTGCGGGTCCACGGGGACCCGGCGCAGCTCCGGCAGGTGATCTGGAACCTCCTCAAGAACGCGCTGCAGTTCTCGCCGCCGGGCGGCGAGGTGACGATCGAGGTCGGCTGGGACGAGGACTCGCGGCCGTGCCTCTCGGTCACCGACGAGGGCCCGGGGATCGAGGCCGAGGATCTCGAGCACCTCTTCGACATGTTCTTCAGCAAGCGCCGCCACGGGGTGGGGCTCGGGCTCGCGCTCGTGCGGCAGATCGTGGAGGCGCACCGCGGCTCGATCGCCGTGCGGAGCAAGCCCGGCGAGGGGTCGACGTTCTCGATCCACCTGCGCGCGCCCGAGGCGAGCGCCGACGAGGGCGCTCAGTCGGCGCGGCCGCGGTAGCCGCCCCGGCCCTCGTGGAGGAACGCCTCGACCTCCTGCTCGGCCTCGGCCAAGAGCTCCTCGTCGAGCTCGACGCGGACCTTGGCGCGGTGCTCACTCGAGAGCTCGGTGAACGCCTCGACGAGATCCTCGTCGCGATCCTCGGCGGCCGCCTCGAGCGCGACACGCAGCTTCGGGACCGCGGAGCCCTCGGCGGCCGCGCGTACGCGCGCGCGCGCGGGCTCTGCGTGTCGGGGCCCGCGCGCGGCCGCCGCCGCCGCGCGCATCGCCGCGGGCACGTTCGCGTTCTCGACCATCTGCAAGAGACCTTGCAGGAGCTCCGCGCCCCGCTCCTTCATCTGCGACCGGACGTGCAGGCGCAGGTCGCGCATCCACGCGCCGGCGCTCAGCCCGGCGGCGTTGTCCATCCACGCCTCGAGGGAGGCCTCCTCGAGGCCCTCGCGCACGCGGAGCGCGTCGCGCAGCCGCTCGACGATCAGCGCGCTCTCGGTCTCGGCGTCGAAGGGCTCGAAGATGTTGCTGCCGCGCATCGCGACGGTGATGTCGACGCGCTCGCCCGATCGCAGCGCGAGCGTCACGCGGCGCGACCCGAGGAACCCGCGACCCGCCTCGACGCTCGCGATCTCCTCGAGCGCGATGACGCGCTCGCGCCCGAGCCACGCGATCCGGACCCCGTCGGCCGCGATGGTGAGGCGCGTCTTGACGAAGCCGACCGTGTAGAACGACGCGAGCATCCAGAACAGACCGAGCGCGAAGGCCATCGGGATCGTCTCGACGCTGGCCCCGAGCACCGACGCGAGGAGCGCGAGCGGAATCCCGCCGAGGAACGGGAGGACCGCCGCGAGGTAGCCGACCGGCGAGAAGATCCTCGAGGCGATCTTGCGGGTGAGCGCCCGATCGCGAGTGCCGACCCCGAGCGCGTCGATCAGCGCGCGCCCCTCCTCGACCGACGCGACCTTGAGCCGCACGTCGCCGCGGAGCCGTCCGCGCGAGAGCACGACGAGGGCACCTCCGTCGGTCGGCAGGACCGCGCCGCTCTGCAGAGTCCACGCGGGGGCGACGAGCTCCCCGTCGAGCTTCAGGCCCTCGGGCCCGGCCTCGTACGCGGCGCCGTCCTTCACGAGCTGCCTCGCGAACTTCTTTCGCGCGCCCCACTGCACGAAGAGCCCGACCGCGCCCGTGAGGAGGCCCGCGGCGCCGACGATCGTCCCGACCGGCGAGAGCGGGAGGAGCGCGCCGCACGCCATCACCCAGCCGAGCGTCAGCGGAAACGACGGCACCATCCACGCGGACATCCGGAGCGCGCGGCCCGCGACCGTCACCGCGAGCGGCGAGGCCTCCGTCGCGGGCCGTCCCACGCGCGCGGCGTTCTCTTCGACCACCGCCTCGAGGGCCGCGGTCCATGCGTCGACGTCGATGACGCGGAACGCGACCTGATCGTAGAGGTGCTCGTCGTTGACGAACGAGACCTTGATCAAGGTCGCGCCCACCGACTTCCCGAGGTGGCTCCGCACGTGCTCGACGCGCCGGATCGCGCGGCGCGGGATCGCGATGCGGCGCGAGATCACCCAGTAGTCGAAGACCAGGGCCTCGCTCCCGAGCGCGAGCGCGCCCGTCCCCCGGAGCTGAGCCTTGCCGCGCGAGGCGACGCCGAGGCAGTTCGCGGGCTCCGCCACGAGCGCAGGCTCACCGGCGGCCGCTCGCGCCGAGTCGCTCTTCCCCACGCGCGCACGATCGCCGATCGCGAGGCGAACAGGAAGGACCGCGACGCGGTCGGACGAGCGGTCCGCTCAGCGCGGAGCGCCGCTCGCGGTCCCGTAGGACAGCGCCTCGATGCGGCGCAGGACTCCGTCTTCGAAGATCAGGCGCTGCATGAAGCGCTGCGGGCCGAAGTCGTACAGCCACGACTCGACCACCACGGACTGCGTGAGGGTGTACGAGACGATCGACCCGTCCGGCGCCTGCTGCGACACCACCACGCTGCGCTGCTCGGTCCGCTGCACCAGCTCGGCGGGCTCGCCGCACAGATCGAGCACGCGCGCGCTCGCGTCGCCCACGTCCACGAGCCGCTGCCGGCAGCTCAGCGCGTCCGCGCTCGAGGCGAGGGCGACGGTGGAGATCGCGAAGACCAGGCCGAAGAGGATCATCTGCTTCACGGGGAACGCCTCCTCACCCCATCGTGGCGCTAGTCGGCCAGCGCGTCGACCACCGCCTCGAGCACCTCGGGCTCGAAGAGCATCCCGTTGTGCCCGACGCGATCGAACCACCGCACGCTGGCGTCCGGGAGCGCGGCCGCGCTCGCGGGGGGCGTGACCATGAGGTCCGAGCCCGCCACGAACGCGACGTGCTCGACGCCCTCGGCGCGATGGCGCCCGAGGTGCAACCGGCGCACGACGGCGTTGTCGGGGAGGAGCGCGTCGCGCAGGGGCCCGGGCGCGATGCGCGCGCTGCGCGTGCCGGCGTGCGGCGTCGCGAGGGTCACCACGCGCCGGACGCGCGCCGCGCCGCCGAGCTCCTGCACGTACCAGCGCGCGAGGAGGCCGCCGAGCGAGTGCCCGACGAGATCGAGCCGCGAGCGCGCGTCCACCTGCTCCTCGACGTGCCGCGCGAGCCGCTCCGCGACCCGGTGGAACGAGGTGAGGGAGCCGTACGAGAAGTCGAGCGTCCGGACCCCGAGGCGCTCCTCGACGTGCGCGCGCATCGGCTCGAACACAGGCCCCGTCGCGCCGAACCCGTGGACGAACAGGACCACGCGCTCGGCCTCCCCCGGGACGTAACGCCGGGGGCGCCGTCCGCGCACCATCAAGACGCCTTGACGAGCCCACGCGACGGCCTCGCGCCCGATCACCCGGGCCTTCTCACGCATAGCGCGGCACCCAGCGCTCCGCCTGATACCAGCGCAGCACCTGCCGCCAGCCCTCCCGGAAGCGGGGGTAGCGCGGCACCCAGCCCAGCGCCCGGAGCTTCGACGCGTCGATCACGAGGTCGTCGTAGAGTAGCGTGAGCGCCTCGCGATCCAAACGGACCCGCAGCGCGGTCTTCAGGCCGTGGCGCATCACCACGAGCTTCCACGCGCCGAGCGCGACGCGGTCTGCCGCGTGGTATGCGCCGCGGCGCACGAAGAGGCGCGCGACGCGGTCGAGGACCGGGCGCGGCAGCGTGCCCGCCGGGACCATCGGCAGCCCGTAGGCGCCGATCGTCTCCGCCACGCGGTCCCCGAGGGTGAGCGCGTCCTCGTCCGCCACGTTGAAGATCTCGAAGTCGGCCTCGGGGCGGTCGAGCACGAAGACCGCCGCGCGCGCCACGTCCTCGGCGTGCACCAGGTTCGTCGTGGGGCCCCCGCTCGGCCGGGGGAGGACCGGCGTCGCGAGCCGCATCACGGGCCCGACCGCGAGCCGCGCCGCCGCG
>JAYRVK010000235.1:0-1872 GCA_041918555.1 Sandaracinaceae bacterium | reverse complement strand
GTCCCGGATGCGCCGGGCGTCGAGCCGCTCGCCATCCGGCACCACCGCGTCGGGGTCTGCGTGCGCGAGCGCGTCGCCGAGACCCGGGTCGAGCAGGTCTTCTACAACCACACCGGGCAGGTGCTCGAGGCGACGTACGTGTTCCCCGTCCCCGAGGGCGCGTCGGTCAGCGGGTTCGCGATGTGGGTGGGCGGCCGCCGGCAGGAGGGCGAGCTCCTCGAGGCGGGCCAGGCTCGCGCGATCTACGAGGCCATCGTGGCGCGCGTGCGGGACCCCGGGCTCGTCGAGCACCTCGGTGGGCGCCTCTTCCGCGCGCGCGTCTTCCCGATCCCCCCGATGTCCGAGCAGCGCGTCGAGCTCCACTTCTCACAGACCCTCGAGTACCAGGACAGCGTCATCCACTATCGCTACCCGCTCCACACCGGCGGGCCCGCGACGCGCACGCTCGAGGACTTCACGTTCACGGCGGACATCGTCTCGCGCACCCCGATCCGCGCCGTGTACTCGCCGACGCACCCGATCGCGGTGGCCCGCCCCGACGAGCACTCCGCGACCGTCGGCTTCGAGGCGCACCAGGCGGCGCTCGATGCGGACCTCGACCTCTACTACTCGGTCCAGGATCGCGACGTCGGGCTGAGCCTCCTGACGCACCAGGTGCCGGGTGAGGACGGCTACTTCCTCGCGATGATCGCGCCACGCGCGGGCGTCGCGGAGGAAGAGATCGCGGCCAAGGAAGTCGTCTTCGTCTTCGACACCTCGGGCTCGATGGCCGGGGAGAAGCTCGCGCGCGCGCAGGCCGCGCTCGACTACATGCTCGCGCGGTTGCGGCCTTCGGATCGTTTCCAGGTCATCCGCTTCAGCACCGACGTGCAGGCGCTGTTCGCGGGGGGGCAGGCGGTCCCCGCGACGCCCGCCAACGTGGAGCACGCACGTCGTTTTGCCTCCCGGCTCGTCGCTGCCGGCGGCACCGCGATCCACGGCGCGCTCCGCGAGGGGCTCGCCCACCAGCGGCGGAGCGCAGTGCCCCGGCTCGTCGTGTTCCTCACGGACGGGATGCCGACGGTCGGCGAGACCGACGCCGCGCGAATCGTGAACGACGCAGCGCTCTGGTCCGCGGACGCGCGCGTCTACGTGTTCGGGGTCGGCGACGATGTCAACACGACTTTCCTCGACACGATCGCCCGTCGCACGGGCGGGGTGGGCGACTACTTCGCGGACGGCGCGGAGATGGAGCGGCGTCTGAGCGCCTTCTACGACCGCGTCGCGTACCCGATCTTCACGGACCTCGCGCTCTCGCTGCCCGGCGCCGACGTCTACGACGTGTACCCGCGCGACCTCGGCCACCTCTATCGCGGCTCGCAGCTCATGGTGGTCGGCCGCTACCGGGGCGGCGGCCCCGCTCGGGTGACGCTGGAGGGCCGGCTCGGTCCCGCGCGCGAGCTCACGTCGTTCGCGTACCCGGTGGCGCTGCCCCCGACCGAGCCCCGGAACGCCTTCCTCCCCCGGATCTGGGCGACCCGGAAGATCGGGCACCTCCTCGACGCAATCCGCCTCGAGGGCGGGCGGCCCGAGCTGCGGCAGGACGTAGTCGCGCTCGCGCAGCGCTTCGGGATCGTGACCCCCTACACGAGCTACCTCGTGGTGGAGGACGAGGCCGTGCCGCCCGGGCTGATGCCGCAGGCGCGCGCGCCCGCGCCGGGCGCCGCCGCGCGTCTCCGCTTCGAGGACGACCTCGTGCAAGGCCAGCTCGTGCGACCTCCGGCCGATGTGCTCGCGGTCCGTCCGCACCCATCGGCGGGCGGCGGCTCGGCGGGCACCGAGGCTCCGTCGGCGCCGCCGGCCGAGCCTCCTTCGCCGGCGGTGGCCGCGCCC
>JAYRVK010000234.1:0-7362 GCA_041918555.1 Sandaracinaceae bacterium | reverse complement strand
GGGCCGGGGGGCCCCCCCCGCGCGGGGGGGCCCGCCCCGGGGCCCCGCCCGGGTCCCCCGGGGGGGGGGGCCCCCGGCGCGCGCGCGCGCGCGGGGGGGGAGGGGCGCGCGCAGCACCCCTCAACGAAACAGCGTCTCGTGGACGTCGCGCAGGAGCTGCTGCGACTCCTCCTTCGAGAGGTCGAGCGCGCGCGCGAGCGAGTCGAGCGCCGCCGCCTCGGCGTGGGCGACGAAGTCGTCGACGAACGCGACGCCCGCCGCGAGCTGGAAGGCGAAGTACTTCGCCTCCGGCGCGCGCACCCGCGAGGCCGCGTCCTCGAGGCGGGCCTTCCACCCGTCGTCGGCGAGCTTCTTCGTGAGGTCCTCGAGCGTCTTCTTCAGCTCGATCGCGGGGACGGCTTGCATGTCGGTGAGCGCGGAGACGCTCGCCTGGAGCTCGCGGATCTCCTCGTCGGCGATCTCTCCGTCGACCGCCGCCATGAGGAACATCAGCTCGACGATCGCGAGGAGCTCGTCCTCCGTCTCGCGCGCCGGATCCTCGACCTCGGGGTTGTCGCTCACCCAAGACTCGATCGCGTCGGAGACGCGCATGCCGGTGGCGATCTTCTTGAGCCGGTCGTCGAGCTGCATGGCTCGACGTTACTCCGGCACGAGCGCGATCGCGAGATCCGGATCGAGGCGGTAGCCGCCCTCGACGAGCTGGAGGTGATCGCCGAGGCCGAGCTGCCGCAGCCGGTTGATCGTCACGTAGAGCCGGTTCTGCGCGGACGCCGTGCTCATCCGCTCGTCGGGCCAGCCCGCCGCGATCAGCGCCTCCGCGGGGATCGGCGTGGCGGGCTGCTGCACGCGCTGGCGGGCGAGGCGCACGAGGATCCGGCGCAGCGCCTGGCGGCGGCGGCAGTCGACGCGCTCACCCTTCGGCGCCTCGAACCACGCGCCGCTCGGGTCGACGCGGAGCGCGTCGCCGCGCTCGCCCGCCTCGTCGAGCGCGTTCATCGCGTGGCGCACGATGCGGAGGGCGATCCGCACGTCGGCCGACGCGCCCTCGGGGTCGCGCAGGGTGCCGCGCGGCGCGAGGGCGGCCGTGACGCGGGCGGCGGCGGCCTCGCGCGCGCCGGCCTCGCCGCGCGCGGCGCGGGTCACGTCGGGGAGCGCCTCGAGCACCGCGACGCTCGCCTCGATCTTCGCGTGCGGGTGCGCGCCGATCCGCGCGAACGCGCGCTCGAAGTGCGGCGCCGCGCGATCCGCGCGGCCCTCGAGGGCCTCGAGCGCGCCGAGGTACGCGCGGAAGAGGGCGCCGTGCCAGTGCTCGCCGACCTCCGTCGCGACGCGGCACGCCTCCTCGAAGTGTGCGCGCGACGCCTCGAGGTCGCCGAGCTCGAGCTCCGCGATGCCGCGGTAGCCGAGCCCGGTGCTCAAGAGGCGCTGGTCGCCGACCTCGGCGCAGATCCCCGCGCTCTCCGCGTAGCAGTCGCGGGCCTCCTCGAGGTCGCCCTCGAGCTGCGTCGTCGCGCCCAGGAGCTGGAGCATGAGCGCCTCGCCGACCTTCATCGCGAACTCGCGGTACGAGGTGAGCGCCGCCTCCGCGTGCTCGCGCGCCTGACCGAGCTGGCCGTGCTCGAGGTAGAGGATCCCGAGGCGCGTGTGCGCCTGGCCCTCGAACCAGCGGTTCTGCACCTCGCGGTGGATCGCGAGCGCCTCGCGATAGAGCTTGGCCGCGAGCGCGTCGTCGCCGCGCTCCTTGGGCACCTGCCCGAGCGCGCCGAGCGCGATCCCCTCGAGCTGCCGCTCCCCGGTCGCGCGGGCGAGCTCGAGGGCCTCGGTGCAGAGCGCCTCGACGCGCTCGAGGTCGCGCTCGCGCAGGTAGGTCCACGAGAGGTCGAGGAGCGCGCGTCCGCGCTCCGTGGCGTCCTCGCCCGCCGCCTCGACCGCGCGCTCCACGTCCGCGCGCCCTCGCGCCACCGCGCCGCGACCCGCGCTCGCCAGCCCTCGCGCGCGGAGCGCGCGAGAGAGCGCGATCGGGTCCACCGGCTGGCTCTCCACGCGCCCGACGAGCGCGTCGAGGAGCTCGCGGTGACCGTTCGCCGGGCCCCGCGTGGAGAAGACCGCGTTGGCCGCCACGACCCCGTGGAGCGCCGCGTTCAGCTCGAGGACGGTGGGCTCCTCGCGCTCGAGCGCGCGCTCCGCGACCGCGAGCAGGTTGTCGAGGTCGGCGGTGAGGTCGAAGAGCGCGTCCGGCCCGCGATCCCCCAGGCTCTCCCGCACGTTCCGATCGCCGAACTCCGCGAAGAACGCGGCGTGCCGGAGCTCGGCGGCGCGCTGGTCCTCGGGCCGCTCCGCGAGGCGACGCGCGCCGTAGTCGCGGATCGTCTGGTAGGTGGTGAGCCGCCCCGGCTCGCCCTCCACGCGCACGAGCAGCGACTTGTCGCGCAGGGCCTGGAGCGCGTCGAGGACCGGCGGCGCGCCCGGGTGAGGCGAGAGGTCGACCACCGCCTCCGCGGCGTCGAGCGAGAAGCTCGCGCGGAACACCGAGCACTGCGCGAGCGCGTCGCGCTCCCACGGCTCGAGCAGCTCCCAGCTCCAGTCGAGCGCGCCGTCCATGGTGGCGCGCCGCTGGCTCCGATCGCGCGAGCGCTGGCGGAGCACGTCGAAGCGGCGCGTGAGCCGGTCGCGGAGCTGCGCGGTGCTCATGAGGTTCGCGCGGGCCGCGGCGATCTCGATGGCGAGCGGGATTCCGTCGAGGCGACGCAAGATGTCTTGCAGTGCCTCGCGATCGTCGCTCGCGATCGTGTACGTGGTGTCGATCCGCTGGCGCGTGGTCGACCACAGCATCGCCGCCTCGCTCGGGCGATCCTCGTCCTTCGGCGCCTCGAGCTCGAGGGGGCCGAGCTCGACCACGACCTCTCCGTCGAGGCGCAGGAGCTCGCGCGAGGTCACGAGGAAGCGCACGTCGGGGCACGCGTCGAGCCAGCCGCGCAGGACCGCGGCCCACGCGACGAGCTGCTCGAAGTTGTCGAGGACCACGAGGCCGCGGCGCAGCCGGCGCAGCGCCGCGACCACCTCCTCTTCGCTCGCGTCGCGGGCTCGCAGCGCGCGCGCCAGGGTCGTGCGCAGGCCCTCGAGGTCGTCCTGCTCGGCGAGATCGCAGAAGCGCACCGACTCGCGCTCGGCGCGGCGCGCGGCGATCTCGAGCGCGACGCGCGTCTTGCCGATCCCGCCCGCGCCCGTGATCGTCACGAGGCGCTCGCCCCGGTCGAAGAGCGACGCGAGGGTCCGTAGCTCCCGGCGCCGCCCGATGAACGGGGTCGCAGAGAACGGGAGGTTCGTGCCGGCGCGCACCGCCCGGGAATCTAATACGACGCGCGCCTGACGCGCGACCGCGGCTGACGAGACACGCGCGCGTGCGTACGCTGGCGGTGCCGGCACGCGAGGGCCCCTGGCACGACCCTTGTTGTGTGGCGTGACCGGCACAAGGGAGGCCATCGATGCAACGCACGACTTGGATTCGGAACCACCTCATCGCTCTTCTCGCCGCGCTCGCGCTCGGCGCGCCCGTCGCTGCCGCGCAGGACGCGCCGGCGCCCGGAGGGCTCACCATCCGCGAGGTGCAGGTCGGCACCGCGCTGACCGACGGGCTCGTCGCGAGCCCCACGACCACGATCCCGCGCACCGCGGGCCGCATCTTCGCGGTCATCCGGCTCGACAACCCGTCGCGCGAGGCGACCACGATCCAGGTCTCGCTCGAGCGCACCGGCGGCCCCGCGTCGGGCGGCTTCACCCTCGACATCCCGGCGCAGCCCCGGTATCGGACGGTCGCGCGCTTCGGCTCGAACCACCCTGCGGGCGAGTACCGCATCGTCATCCGGAGCGCGGACGGGGCCGAGCTGCAGAGTGTGACCATCACCATCACGGAGTAGATTCGGGCCTGGTGGACCCTCGCTGGACCGCGCGCCGACCGAGAGAGCTCGTCGTCCACGACGCGCCCCAAGAATGTCCGTACCTGCCGGGGCGGCAGGCCCGCCTGCCGATGCGCCTGCCGTCCCGTCCCCTGACCCCGGAGGAGCTCGACCTGCGCCTGGCCGAGGGCGACCGCCGCCACGGCGCGTTCCTGTACCGGCCGACCTGCGACGCGTGCGCCGCGTGCGAGGCGATCCGGCTCCCCGTCGAGGCGCTGCGCTCGCGCCGCTCGCACCGGCGTGTGCTGGCGAAGGGAGACCTCGCGCTCCGCACCGAGCTCGGCCCGCCGATCGTCGACGACGCGCGGCTCGCGCTCTTCGAGAAGCACAAGACGTTGCGGGGCCTCTCGACCGAGCCCGGCCCCGCGCTCGATCGGCGCGGCTACGAGGCGTTCCTCGTCGAGCGCTGCGTGCCCTCGTTCGAGCTGCGCTTCTGGGACGGAGACACGCTCGCCGCGGTCGCGGTCCTCGACCGCGGGGTCGCGGCCCTCTCCGCGGTGTACTGCCTGTGGGACCCGGACTACGAGGCCCTCGGCCTGGGCACCTACGCGATCCTGAAGGAGCTCGAGCTCGCGCGGCGCCTCGGGATCCGCTGGCTCTACCTCGGCCTCTACATCGCGGACAACGCGCACATGCGTTACAAGGCTCGCTTCCGCCCGCACGAGCGCCTGGTCGACGGCGCGTGGGCCCGCTTCGAGTGATGCGCGGCAGCGTGTTCGTCGCCGGGGCGTCGGGGCCCGTCGCGGTGGCGATCACGGTCAGCCCCGACCGCGTCGAGGCGGTGAGCGACGCCGGCGAGCGCTTCGTCGTCCCGCTCGCCGACGCGTCGGTCCACCCCGGCGGCTTCGACGGCGATCACGTATTCGTGCGGACCGCCGACGACGCGATCACGATCGCGACGAACGCCGAGGGCCTCGTGCCCGCGCTCGAGGCCGTCGCGGACGATCGGCTGCGCGCGCGCCTGCGCGCGGTCGGGCTGCACCGGCGCGCGCACGCGCGAGGGCGCGCGCTCGGCATCTCCGCGGTGGTCCTCCTCGGCGCCCTCGCGCTCGCCGGGATCGGCGCCGCGCTCGTGCTCGCGCCGAGGATGCTCGCCTCGTCGGTCGACGCGCTCCCGATCGCGATCGACCGCCAGCTCGGCGACGCGGCCGAGCCCGAGCTCGGCACCGGGCCGGCGCTCGCCGATCCGGTCCTCGTCGACTTCGTGGACCGCGTGGTCCCGCGGCTGGCGGAGGAGGCGGCGACCCCGGGCCTCGACTTCCGCGTGCGCGTGGTCGCGAGCCCGGAGGCCAACGCGTTCGCCCTGCCCGGCGGGCGGATCGTGGTCTTCACCGGCCTGATCGCGGCGGCCGAGGATCCCGACGCGGTCGCGGGCGTCCTCGCGCACGAGATGGCGCACGTCACCTTGCGCCACGGGATGCGCAACGTCGCGCACCGCGCGGGGCTGTGGCTCGCGGTCTCGCTGCTCCTGGGCGACGGCGGCGGGTGGGTGGAGCTCGCCGCGGACATGGCGGTCCTCGCGCGGACCAACGACTACAGCCGCGAGCAGGAGGCCGCGGCCGACGCGGAGGGGGTCCGCATGATGATGGCCGCGGGCCTCGACCCCGAGGGGCTCGCGCGCTTCCTGCGGACGCTCCGCGAGGAGCCCCACGCCGAGCTCGAGGGCGCGACGAGCTGGATGAGCACGCACCCCGATCACGCCTCGCGGATCGCCCACGTGGAGCGGCTCGCGCGGACTCTCCCCGCGGCGCCGCGCCGGCCGCTCGAGGTGGACTGGGCCGCCGTCCGCGAGCGCGCTCGTTGAGGTCCGCGGGAACCTCCCCGGGGCGCGCGTGTCCATCGGGCCATGACGAAGCACTGGGCGGGCGCCGCGGTGGCGCTGGGCGTGGCGATCTCGTGCGCGGCGGACGCCGCCGCGTGCCACAACGGAGTGGAGATCCGCGTCGTGCCGGTGACGCAGATCGTGTCCCAGAGCGCGCAGGCGCTCGCGAGCGGTCAGCCCGAGCGCGCGGTGACGCTCGCGGGCCGGGCCATCCGGCGGATCCGCAACGAGTCGCGCTCGGCGCGCAACCGCATGCTGATGAACCGCGCCAAGCGCGTCCTCGCGGTCGCCACCGTGCGGCTCGAGGGCGCGGTCGACACCGAGCGCTTCGTGGTCGCGCGCTCGATGGACGCGGCGGCCCGTCAAGAAGCCTTGCGGTGGTCCGTCGGCATCCTCGAGCACGGCTTCGGCGAGGAGCCGGGCCCCGTCTCGACGGCGCGCTACGCGGAGGCGCTCGCCCGCTTCGAGAGCCAGCGCTCGCGCGCGCGCGCGCTCCTCGCCCAGCTCGCCGCGGCGGACGTGATGCCGGACGCGTACGGCTACCGGGTCCTCGCCGAGCTCGAGGCCACCGACGCCGCCGCGCGGGCCCGGGCCCTGACCGCGTGCCGCGCGCGCGCGGGCGCTCGCGCCGCCCGCCTCTGCGTGGTCCCGGGCCCCGGCGACGGATGAACCGCGCCGCGTGGCTCGCCGTGCTCGGCGTCGCGTGCGGCGCGCCCGCGGCGGACGCGCCAGCCGAGGGCTCGCCCGCGCTCGCGCTCGTGCTGCGCTACGAGTGCAACCGCTGCCACGCGCTCGATGGCGTGCCCCCCCCCGCGCCCCACGCCGACTGCGTGGGCTGCCACCGCGCGATCGCGGACGGGACCTTCGACGCGCCGGCCGACGCGCTGGCCGAGTGGCGGCCGCGCGTCGCCCCCCTCGACCGAGCGCCCTCGCTCCGCGGGGTCCGGACCCGCCTACGGCGCGAGTGGATCGAGCAATTCCTCTTGCATCCACACGACGTCCGGCCGGGGCTCGCGCCGACGATGCCGCGGCTCGCGATCGCGCCCGAGGACGCGGCCCGGATCGCGCGCTTCCTCGCCCCGGACGACCCGCCGGCCGCGGTCCTCGACGTCGCGCTCGTCGAGCGCGGCCGCGCGCTGTACCGCGAGCACGGCTGCGCGCGCTGCCACGCCTTCGGCGGCTCCGGCGAGGCCGCGACGGGCGCCGATCGCCTGGCCCCGGACCTGCGCTTCGCGCGCGAGCGCATGCCGGGGAGCGCGGTGATCGCCCAGATCCGCACCCCGCGGCAGCGCTCCTCCGACGCGACCATGCCGGCGCTCGTCCCCGCGCTCGACGACGCGCGGGCGCTGGCCGCGTTCGTGCTCCACGCCCCGCTCGCCCCGGTGGAGCCGCCCGCCGTCCCGGCGCGCCTCCCGATCCTCACGCGGCCCGTCGCGTTCGCCGAGGTGGAGGCGCGCGTCTTCCGGCGCGTGTGCTGGCACTGCCACTCGGACCCCGACTTCGCGCTCGGCGACGGCGGCCCCGGCAACCACGGCGGCTTCGGCTTCCCGCCCCGCGGGGTCGATCTCTCGAGCTACGAGGCGG
>JAYRVK010000233.1:0-9015 GCA_041918555.1 Sandaracinaceae bacterium | reverse complement strand
GCTGTGGGCGATGCGCGAGCGCGAGGGCGCGGCGCTCGCGCGCGACCTCGAGGGACACCTCGAGCGACTCGTCGAGGAGCTCGGCCGCGTCGAGGCGCGCGGTCCCGTGGTGGTGGAGGCCTACCGCGAGCGGCTCGGGCGCCGGATCGAGCGGCTCCTCTCCGATCGCGACGTCGCCCTCGACGCGGGCCGGCTCGAGCAGGAGATCGCGATGTTCGCCGACCGCGCGGACGTCGCCGAGGAGATCGCGCGGCTCCGCAGCCACGTCGAGCAAGTGCGCGCCCTCCTCGCCGGAGACGACGATGGCGCGGGCAAGCGCCTCGACTTCCTCCTCCAGGAGATGACGCGGGAGACGAACACGATCGGCAGCAAGAGCGTCGACGCCGAGCTCGCCCGCGCGGTCGTGGAGATGAAGACCTGCGTGAGCCGGATGCGGGAGCAAGCCCAGAACGTGTTGTAGGCTCGGGCGCGATGGACGAGCTGCTCCTCCTCGCGCTGTGCGCACCCTCGGGCGCGGGCAAGACCACGCTCTGCCGGCACCTCCTCGACACGTTCGGCGATCTCCGCTTCTCGGTCTCGCACACCACGCGCGCGCCCCGGGGCGCCGAGGTCGACGGCGTCGACTACCACTTCGTCGCGCGCCCCGCGTTCGAGGCCCTCGTGCGCGAGGGCCGCTTCGCGGAGTGGGCCGAGGTGCACGGCAACCTCTACGGGACCTGCCTCTCGGAGCTCGAGGCGGCGCGCGCGGAGGGCAAGGCGGGGCTGCTCTTCGACATCGATCACCAGGGCGCGCGGCAGCTCCGCGCGAAGCTCCCCGGCGCGATCGCCGTGTTCGTGCTGCCGCCCTCGATGGACGCGCTCCGCGCGCGCCTCGTGGGCCGCGGCACGGACGCGAGCGACGTGATCGAACGACGCCTCGCCGCCGCGCGCGCCGAGATCGCGCACTACGCGTTCTTCGACTACCTCGTGCTCAACGAGGACCTCGAGCATGCGAAGGCGACGCTGAGCGCGATCGTCCGCGCCGAGCGCGCCCGCCGGCACCGATGGGCCGAGACCGCGGAGGCGCTGCTGCGCTCTTGAACGCGCTCGCAGCATCGCAACTTTTCTTGCACATCGGCGCGGGCTCCGGGACCGAGTACCCTCGGGCGCCATGGGCGTACGACCGTGGCTCGGGCTCTTCATCACCGCGATGGCGTGCGGGCAGCCCTCCGCGCCCGCCCCGGCCGAGCCCCCCGGGGAGCCCGATCCGGCCCCCCACGCGCCCGCGGCGCCCGTCCCCGCGACGCCGCGGGCCGCGCCGGTCCACCGCGCGCGCGGTCCCATCCACGGTCGCTTCGTACCCGAGAGTGTGGACCTCGCGTCCGGCGCGCCGCTGCTGTTCCGGTTCGAGGTCGAGAACACGGGCTCGACGCCGATCGCGTTCGATCACGGCGGCGACTACTTCGGCTTCGGGCCCGCGCGGTACACCTGGGTGGTGTGGGGCGCCGACGGGGAGGTCGAGTGCGACCTGCGCGCCCATCCTCGGATGATGGCGGGCGGCGGAGCGGGTGGGACCCACGAGCTCGCGCCCGGCGCGCGGTGGGTCGAGTGGGTCGGGCCGCAGACCACCTGCGACGCGCTCCTCGCGCCGGGGCGGCATCGGATCCGCGTGGTCCGCGTGCTCACGCGGCGCGCGCCCGACGGGCCGGAGTGCTCGGAGATCCTGGTCCCGGATCCCACCGTCGACCCGCTGGACGACCGGGGCGTCCCCGTGTCGCCGGAGTGCGCAGCGTTCTTCCGCGCCGCACCGGCGGTGGCGACGGAGGTCGAGATCGACGTGCGCTCGTACGACCGCGCCGCCATCCGGGCCGCGGGCGAGGCGGCGCTCGCGGACCCCGACGAGCGACACGGTCACGCCGTCGCCATCTGGGCCGAGTGGCTCGGGGAGCGCGCCGACCTCGAGCGCGACTGGAGCCTCTCCCCGACCGCGTGGGCCCGCGCCGTCCTCGATCGACTCCCGGAGGTGCTCCCGTGAGGTGCTCCATCGCAATCTTCGTTGCGGTCGCGCTCGGCGCGTGCGGCGAGCCGGCCCCCGCCGACGGGGGCGCCGACGCACCGCCGATCGAGTACGACGCCGGCCCGCGGTGCTTCGCGACCGCCGCCGACTTCCCGGCGCCGACGCCCGGCCGCTGCCGCGCCGTCGTGGCCGACGGGGCCGAGCTCCCCGCCGGCGACGACGGGGCGGGCGGGGTGATCGTGCCGGGCGGCGAGCGCCTCACGCGCGTGGGACGCAACGTCACCGTGGGCGGCTTCCCGATGCGCGCGATCGCGATCCCCGGCACGCGGTTCGTCGTCGTCACGGACGGAGGGCTGCGCGACGAGACGCTCGCGGTGGTGAACGTCGACACGCTCGACATCGTCTACGAGGAGACCTTCCGCGGGACCGCCGAGGCGCTCTTCCTCGGCCTCGCCGTCTCCTCGGACGGACGCCGGCTCTGGGCGTCGGGCGGCGGCACGAACGAGGTGCTCGCCTACGACGTCGACCCCGCCACCGGGGTCCTCACCCCGTCGCCCGCGCGCTCCTTCACCGTCTCGACGACGGTCGAAGAGGGCTACGTGTCGGGGCTCGCGCTCCGCGACGACGGCGTCCTCGCCGTCGCGCTCCTCTTCGGCGACCAGATCCTGTTCTACGACACCGTGGCCGGGCGCGAGCTGCGCCGCGCGCCGCTCGACGAGCTCTCGCGCGCGTACGACGTCGTCTTCACGCCCGACGGAGCGGACGTCTGGGTGTCGCTCTGGGCGTCCCGCCAGGTCGCGCGCGTCGACGTCGCGACCGGGGCCGTGGAGACCACGGTCGGCGTCGGCAAGAACCCGCAGGGCCTCGCGCTGTCGCCCGACGGCACCACCCTCGCGGTCGCGTGCTCCGACAGCGACTCGATCGCCATCGTCGACGTCGTGAGCGGGATCCTGCGCGAGACGGTGTGGGTGATCGGCGAGGACGCCCCGCGCGGCGTCGCGCCCGCCGCGCTGCGCTACGGCGCGGACGGCCGGCTCTACGTCGCGAACGCGCTCGAGAACGCGATCGACGTCTTCGATCCGGCGCGCGGCTACGCGCGCGTCGGCGCGGTCCCCACGATGTGGCACCCGACCGACGTGCTCCCGCTCGAGGACGGCACGCTCGCCTTCGTCAACGGCCGGCACGTCGGGACGGGCCCCAACGTGTCTCCGGGATCCGACGACATCACCGGCCTCGTCGGGGGGAGCCTGAGCGTGCTCGACCCGGGCACGCTCGACGACGCGCAACTCGCCGCGTGGGAGCTGGAGATCGACGCGGACGACACGCGCATGACGAGGTTCGTCGACGTCGACTGCGGCGGCGCCGCGTACGACTTCCCGATCCCGGTCCCCGGCGGCGGACCCTCGACGGTGCTGCGGCACGTCGTCCTCATCGTGCGGGAGAACAAGACCTACGACGCGTACCTCGGCGACCTCACCGACGACGCGGGCGCGCCGCACGGCAACGGCGACCCCGCGCTCACGCTGATCCCGAGCGCGGAGATGGAGCAGGTCATCCCGAACACGCGCGAGCTCGCGCGCCGGTTCGCGATGAGCGACAACTACTACTCGCACGCGGAGCAGTCGATCCAGGGACACTTCTGGACCACGCACGGCCGCACCACCGACTTCGTCGAGCGGACCTGGCTCACGTCGTGGGGCCGGGGCTACTGGCCGACCCCGCCGGCGGGCCTGAGCGAGGTCGGCCAGCCCGAGGAGGGCTCCGCGTTCGACTTCGTCGTCCGGAACGACGTCTCCGCCACGAACTACGGCGAGATCATCGGGGCGAGCGGGCTCGCGCCGGCGCGCGGCTTCCCGGGGCTCGTCTACAGCTACCTCCCCGACCGCGACAAGGGCGACTTCGTGGCGAGCGAGGTGCAACGTGAATGCAACTTGCGATCGTTCACCTACATCGTGCTCCCGAACGATCACACGCAGGGCCTCGCGCCGGGACGCCAGACGCCGCGCTCGATGATCGCGGACAACGACGACGGCGTCGCGCGCGTCGTCCACGGGATCAGCCACTCCACGTTCTGGCCCGAGACCGTGATCTTCGTCATCGAGGACGACCCGCAGGACGGCGGCGATCACGTGGACAACCACCGCTCCCCGCTCCTCATCGTCAGCCCCTGGGCGCGCCGCGGGCACGTGAGCTCCGTGCACGCCTCCGAGGCGTCGATCTTCCGCACGATCCAGCTCATCTTCGGGGTCGCGGCCCCGCACAACCGCTCGTGGGAGCACGCGGCGCCGCTCTACGACGCGTTCACGTCGACGCCCGACTTCACGCCGTACGAGCGCATCGAGCGCCGCTGGCCGGAGGAGACCAACCCGTTCGACGACTCGATGATGGCGACCATCAGCGAGAACTACGACTGGAGCATGCCCGACGAGCAGCCGGGCCTGAGCCGCCTCCTCTGGCAGCACTTCCGGGGGAGCGCGCCCCCGTGGCCCATCTACCTCGAGCTCGAGGGCGACGAGGACGAGGACGAGGGCATCGACGAGCGCTGACTAGCCGCCGAACGCCTCCCGCAAGGCGTCTTGCAGCGTGCGCGCACCGACGAGCTCGATGCCCGAGGGCGCGTCCCCGTTCAGCCCGGCCACGTTGCTCGCGGGCAGGATCGCGCGCGTGAACCCGAGCTTGTGCGCCTCGCCCAGCCGCACCGCCGCGCGCGGGACGGCGCGCAGCTCGCCGGCGAGGCCCACCTCGCCGAACGCCACGAGCCCGGGCGCCACGGCGCGCTCGCGCAGGCTCGACACCACCGCGATCGCGAGCGCCAAGTCCAGCGCGCGCTCGTCGACCCGCGCGCCCCCCGCCACGCTCGCGAAGACGTCCTGATCGAGCACGTGCACGTCCGCCTTCCGGTCCAGGACCGCGAGCAGGATCGCGAGCCGCGGGCCGTCGAGCCCCGTCGAGACGCGGCGCGCGGAGCCGTAGCTCGCGGGCGCCACCAGCGCCTGCACCTCGACGAGCAGCGGCCGCGTGCCCTCGGCGGTGGGCATCACCACCGACCCGGCCGCGCGGTCGAGGCGCTCCGAGAGGAACATCGCGCTCGGATCGGGCACCTCGCGGAGCCCGTCCTCGAGCATCTCGAACACGCCGACCTCGTGCGCCGCGCCGAAGCGGTTCTTCTCGCACCGCACGAGGCGGAACGCGCCGGATGGATCGCCCTCGAAGCTCAGCACGGTGTCGACCAGGTGCTCGAGCACCTTGGGCCCGGCGAGCGTCCCCTCCTTCGTCACGTGCCCGATCAGGAAGAGCGAGAGCCCCTCGCGCTTGGCCACCTCGATCAGTCGGCTCGCCACGGCGCGGATCTGCCCGACGCTGCCCGCGACCGAGTCCAGGCTCGCGCTCCGCAGCGTCTGCACGCTGTCGACGACGACGACCGCGGGCCGCTCGCTCGCGATCGCGGCCTCCACCTCCTCGAGCTCGGTCGTCGCCTGCACGAGCACGGCCGACGCCGCCACGCCGAGGCGCCGCGCGCGCATCGCGACCTGCGCCGCCGACTCCTCACCGCTCGCGTAGAGCCCGCGGACCTCGCCGCGACAGAGCCCCGCGAGCGCCTGCATCAGGAGCGTCGACTTGCCGATCCCCGGATCGCCGCCGAGGAGCACCACCCCGCCGACGACCGCGCCGCCGCCGAGCACCCGGTCGAGCTCGGCGATCGTGGTGGTCCGGCGGGCCGCGTCGTCGGACTCCACCGCGTCGAGCGGCCGCGCGCGCGCGCTCGGCGCCCCCCGCGGGGGCTCGCGCACCTCGTCGGCGCGCACGCGGCGCTCGGCCAGGCTGTTCCACGCACCGCAGCTGGGGCACTTGCCCAGCCAGCGCAGGGTGTCCGCGCCGCACTCGGCGCAGACGTACACGGTCTTCTGCTTCTTGCTCACGGAGGGCTCATCGGCGCGTCGGGCTCGCGGTTGCGCGGCAGAGGACGGAGCGCGCCCCGACGACTGACGCATTCTGCCGTTTTCTTGCCGCCTCGGGGCGCGCGCGGGCATCTCTCGCGGGAGGGAGACGACGCGCCATGGGGAACCCCGCCTTCGAGTCGATTTGCGATGAGATCCTCCCGGAGCCCCGGGGGCACCGCCTGAACCTCCGCGTCCTGCGCTACCGGAGCGATCCGGGTCGCGACGAGCCGGTAATGCTCGCCCGTGAGCTGATCGCGCAGGGCCGCTACGAGGAGGCGGTGGAGCTGACGACGCGGAGCCTCGAGGGCGAGCCGGAGGACGTCGATCTCCTGCTCACCCACGGCGTCGCCCTGCGGGGCGCCGGGCAGCTCAACACCGCGCAGCTCGCCCTCACGCGCGCGGCGAAGATGGATCCGGACTGGTCCGAGCCGTGGCGGCACCTCGCGGAGGTGCTCGTGGCGCGCGGGCGGCTCGCGCAGGCGTACGCGGTCGCCGAGCGGGGGCTCGAGATCGATCCGTCGGACGAGGAGCTGCGCGCGATCTACGACCTCGGCGAGCTCGAGCACCGCGCGCTGCGCTACATCGAGGGAGATCGCACGGACGACCCCACGCTCCTCGCGCAAGCCCTCTTGTCGAAGGGGTGCGTCGACGCCGCGTTCGAGCTCACGCGGTGCGCGCTGGTCGAGGAGATCGACGACGAGGAGCTCATGCTCGCGCACGCCACGGCCGCGCGGGCCCGCGGAGATCTCGAGGAGGCGATCAGCGTGCTGACCCTCGCGACCCTCGAGGCGCCCGACTTCCCGGAGATCTGGCGGATGCTCGCCGCCTGCCACGAGGAGCGCGGCGAGCTCGACTCCGCGCGCGATGCCGCGGCGATGGCCCTCGCGGCCGCGCCCTACGACCGCGCGCTGCGCGCGCTCTTCGCGCGCCTCGACGCGGGCGGCGAGACCCTCGTCACCCTCTGAGCCCACCCCATCGCGAGGAGCGCGAGCAGAGCCCACGGTGCCCCGGTCGCACGCGCGATGGCGCACCCGCCCCCGGCCGCGGGAGGAGGCGGCGGCGGCGCGACGGGCGGCGCCATGTCGCGCAAGACCGCGCGGAAGTTCGCGACGCACGCCTCCGAGGCGGCGTCGGGGTGGCGTGTCACGTACGCGTCGAGCGCCGCGAGGTAGGCCATCTCCGACGCCGCGCTCATCATCGCGGGCGTCCCATCCCGGCGGAAGCGCCCGTTCCACGGCCGCCCCTCTTCGTCGACCCCGCCCGGCAGGGTCGGATCGAAGCGCCACGTCGCGCACCCGAGCACGCTTCCATCGTCGCAGCACACCGCGCACGTCTCCCAGACGACCGGCTCGCGTGTGGCGCGGCGCGGCGAGTCCACCAGCGTCGCGGTGGCGCCGCCGGGGCCCGAGCTTCCGGGCTCACCGAGCCCGTCCCTCGGGACGCGGCCCATCGTGAGCGGGTCGTAGTTGTAGAACGGTGAGTCGCTCCCGCTCACCATCGGGTCGACGTCGACCCGGACGGGCGAGGTGCCCTCCTGGATGGTCTGCACGAAGACGAGGCGGTTGCATTCGAGCGTCCCTCCGACGGATGCGGTGACGATCGTCCCGACCCGGTTCAGCCCATCGAGGGCGGTCGGGGTCATGTCGAGGAGGACGCGACCTTGGCAGAAGGGATCGTCGGCCCCGCGGACGACGACGTGAACGGTGTCCGAGCCGACCTCCGTGCAGCCTTCGCGGTCGCCGACCCACTCGACGAGCACGTCGGTGTCGCCGACCCCGTTCGCGATGATCGAGAGCTCTCCCTCGACGACCCCGCCCACCGCGTCGGACGGATCCACGCTGGCGACGCGCGGATCCACGACGGTGGCGCGGATCGTCGCGCTGCAGCCCGTCGGATCGGTGATTCGGACGTAGGCGGCCTCGCCCAGCCCGCAGAGCTCGATCCAGTGCGGATCGAGCTCGTGCGCGGACGCGACGACGGGGAGGAGCCCGAGGAGGAGCCCGAGGATCGGCCGCATCCCGCGACGGTATCAGCCCTCGACCGATCGCTGGCAGCCCGTTCCGATCGGCGTGCACGCGGACGGGACCCACTCGCACGCGTAGTCGCCCCAGTGCGTGCGATAGCGATCCGCGAAGTCGCCGCACGTCGGGTTGGAGCGGTGCAGACAGTCGAAGTCGAGATCGATCTCGAGCATCCGCGGGTCCTCGGAGAGCGAGATGGCCGCGCCGCGCTCGATCGGCGCCGCGGAGCCGTCGAGGAAGAAGTGCAGCTGCGCGGTCGGCGGGCGCGAGTCCGACGTCTCGATCAGGAACGCCGCGCAGCGCAGCCCCGTGTCGCTCTCGACGCTCGCGTCGAACGGATCGTGGGGCCCCGCGAGATCGCGCGTACGCACGTAGCGCGCGCCCGCGCCGTCGTCGATCGGGGTCGCGGTCTCCTCCCACGTCTCGACGAGCGCCGCGTGGAGCGCGTCGTCGATCTGCAGGAACAGCCGGTTGTTCTCGCTTCCGCCGCACTCGGATCCGTCGGAGCCCCCGCCGCGAACGAGGTATACGCGGGTCACGTGCGCGAGGGCCGGAGACCCGTCGGGCATCCGCGAGAGGAGGAGGCGGTGCGTGATCACGAGGAACACCGCGCGCGCGCTCGGGTCGAGCGCGGCCCAGGTCGCGCATGGCTCGCCGAGCGTCGCGATCAGGCGATCGCGGTGCGCCCCGAGCTCGTCGGTGGCGCCCGCATCGAGCACGCCCGCGTCCGCGCCACCCGCGTCGCCCCGTGCGCCCGCGTCGCTCGGTATGCCCGCGTCGCGGACGTCACCCCCGGCGTCGACGCCGCCGTCCAGGCGGAGCGCCCCTGCGTCGCCCGAGCCCGCTCCGCCGCACCCCGCGAGCGCGAGCGCGATCACCAGCCAGCGACCCGGAGGGCGCATGACCTCCGATATCACGGCCCGCGCCCGCCGTGCACGATCGCGGATGGATCGAGCCCCGGCCGGCGCGCAGTCCGTTCGAGGGAGACCGGACCGGAGCCGGGACCGGGACCGGAGCAGAGCCGGCTCGTGCCTCGACGACGGACGCCGAGGCGCGC
>JAYRVK010000232.1:0-2609 GCA_041918555.1 Sandaracinaceae bacterium | reverse complement strand
AGCGACGGCGGCGAGTGGTTCTTCACGATGGAGCTCGTGCGGGGCGAGCCGATCTCGAGCTACCTGCGCCCCGAGAGCGTCCCGACGCCGATGGCGACCGCGGCCGGCTCGAGCACCGTGCTCCGCCGTCGCGCGGCGCGGATGCGCGCCGCCGCCGAGGCCGCGTCGCAGACGCTGGCCCCGGGCGATCGGCGCGCGCTCGACGTGGATCTCGCCGAGGTGCGCCAGGTGTTCGGCCAGCTCGCGCTCGGGATCGCCGCGCTCCACGACGCGGGCAAGCTCCACCGCGACCTGAAGTGTCAGAACGTCCTGGTCACCCCGGACGCCCGCGCCGTGCTCCTCGACTTCGGGATGGTCCGCGAGCTGCGCGCGGATCGCTCGGACGCGCTCGACATCGCGGGGACGCCCCTCTACATGGCGCCCGAGCAGTGCGCGGGCGCGCCGATCGATCCGGCGGCCGACTGGTACGCGTTCGGCGCGATGCTCTTCCGCGCCCTCACCGGCGAGCTCCCGTTCACCGGGCGCGCGTTCGAGGTGATGACCGCGAAGCAGACGCGCGACGCGGACGCGCCGTCGGAGCTCGTGCGCGATCTGCCCGAGGACCTCGATGCGCTCTGCGCCGCGCTGTTGCGGCGCGATCCCTCCGCGCGCCCCGACGGTCCCGCGATCCTCGCGGCGCTCGGCGCCGAGGTGACCGGGCGCGTCTCCTATCCGACCGTCGAGGCCGAGGTGTTCGTCGGCCGGCGCCGTCAGCTCCGCGCGCTCGAGGCCGCGCGCAGGCGCGTGCGCGACGGGGCGGCCACGGCGGTGTACGTCCACGGCCCGAGCGGGATCGGCAAGACCGCGCTCGTGCGCCACTTCCTCGCCCGCGTGCTCGCCGACGATCCGAGCGCGCTCGTCCTCGAGGGTCGCTGCTACGAGCGCGAGACGCTGCCGTACAAGGCGCTCGACAGCGTGGTGGACGATCTCGCGGAGCACCTCGCGCGCTGGCGGCCCGCCGATCAGGCCGAGGTGGTCCCGTGCGACGCGCAAGAGCTCGTGCAGATGTTCCCGACGCTCGCGCTCGTGCCGGCGTTCCGCGAGGCGACGCGCACTCCCTCCGAGGCCTCCGATCCGCAGGAGCGCCGGCGACGCGCGGTCGCCGCGTTCGAGGAGCTGCTCGCGCGCCTCGTCGCGCGCCGGCACGTCGTGATCTTCATCGACGATCTCCAATGGGGCGACGGCGACAGCGCGCAGCTCGTGCGTCCGCTGCTCCACGGCCCGAACGATCCGGCGGTGCTCTGGATCGGGACCTACCGCACCGCCGAGGCGGCGGGCAGCGACTACCTCGAGGCGCTCCACGCGACCGGCGACACCGACGCGGCGAGCGTCACGGTGGAGGTCCCCGAGCTCGACGAGGAGGAGGCGCGCACGCTCCTCGAGCTCCGCCTGTCCGCCACCGCGCGGAGCGAGGCCCTGCTCGACGAGCTCGCGCGCGACGCCGCGGGGAGCCCGCTCCTCATCGACCTCCTCGTGCGCCACGCGCGCGACCGCGAGCGCGGCGAGCCGATCGATCTCGGCGTGGTGCTCACCGGCCGGCTCGGCGAGCTGCCCGCGCAGGCGCGCGAGCTGCTCGAGGTCCTCGCGCTGCGCGGCCGGCCGCTGCCCGCGGAGCTCGCCGCCGCGCTGCTCGGCGTGGAGGCGTTCGACGTCCGCACGCTCACGCAGCTCCGCAACGCGAAGCTCCTGAAGGGCGACGACGCGCTCGAACTCTATCACGACCGCATCCGCGAGACGGTCACCGCGTCGCTCTCGCCCGAGCGCGAGCGCGCGCTCCACCGCCGGCTGGCCGAGACCCTCGCGGCCCGCGGCGACGCCGACCCCGAGGTGCTCGCTCGCCACTTCGCGGGCGCAGGAGAGCGGACCCGCGCGTTCGAGCACACCGTGGACGCGGCGCGCCGGGCCGAGGGCGCGCTCGCCTTCGATCGCGCGGCGGAGCTCTACCGCGAGGCGCTGGCGCTTCGGGCCCAGGCGCCGCGCGACGCGACCGTCGACGTCGCCGAGCTACGGGTGGGGCTCGCCGACGCGCTGCGGACCGCGGGCCGCGGCGGCGAGGCGGCCGCCGCGTACCTCGACGCGGCCGAGGCGGCGGCCCCGCGCCGCGCCCGCGAGCTGCGGCGCCTCGGCGCGGAGCAGTTCCTGTTCAGCGGGCACGTCGACGAGGGCCGCGCGGTCCTGCGCCGCATCCTCGACGGAGTCGGGATCGGCTTCCCGGAGCACCCGGTCCGCACGCTCGCCGAGTTCCTGGCGCGCCGGGGGCAAGTTCGCTTGCGTGGTCTCGACTTCCGCGAGCGCCCGCGCGATCGCATCTCGGAGGACGAGCTCTTCCGCATCGACGTGTGCTGGTCGATCGCGATCGGCTTCGCGATGATCGATCCGGTGCGCGGCGGCGTGTTCCAGGCGCGCCACCTGCTCATGGCGCTCGACGCGGGCGACCTCTCTCGCGTGGCGCGGGCGGTGGCGGTGGAGGTGCCGTTCAGCGCGACGTCCGGGCAGGAGAACCAGGCGCGGACCGAGGAGCTCGTGCGGATCGGGCGCGAGCTGGCCGAGCGCGCCGGCGACCCCTACGT
>JAYRVK010000231.1:0-2153 GCA_041918555.1 Sandaracinaceae bacterium | reverse complement strand
TCTCGTAGATCGCGGCCTGCTCCCGATCGGGCGTTCGCATGTCGCGCGGATGTAGCATGGCGCGGTGGACCTCGTGATCGACGGGACGGACGGCGCGGGGAAGACGCCCTTGGTCCAGACGCTCTGCGCCGCGCTGCGAGAGCGGGGGCACGCGGTCGCGACGCACGCTCCGTATCGTGTCGAGGAGGTCTTCCCGCTCTGGGAGCGCGAGCCGCGCCGCGCCGCGGAGATCATCACGGCGATCATGCGGCGGTTCCGCGCGGCGCACCCGCGCGAGGTGATCGTCTGGGATCGCGGCTGGCCGACCGCGTGGGTGAGCACCGACGACCCGATCGCGCGCGAGGCCTTCGCGCCGCTCCCCGCGGTGACCATCCTGCTCCTCAGCACCACGCGCCGCACCCGCCAGAAGGCCGTCGAGCACGGCTCGAGCAGGCCGTGGATGGTCGAGGACGCGCTCGTCGAGCGCTTCAACGCGGCGTACCGCGGCCTCGCGGACCAGGCGCCCGCCGCGCGCGTGCTCACGTTCACGCCCGATCAGCGCGACGTCTTCGCGCTCGACGCGGTCGTCGAGGCCGCGATCGCGGCCGGAGGCCTCTGAGATGCGGGCCGACGACCTCACCGACGCCGCGTTCGACGCGCTCCCGCTCGTGGCGCACGGCGAGTCGAAGATCGTGCGCGACGCGGGCGGCGGCCTCGTCGCGATCCGCTTCCGTCCGACGGTCTATTCCTTCACCCACAACCGCTCGGGCGAGGTCCCGGGCACGGACACGCTGCGCCTTCGCACGACGCGCGTGCTCGTCCATGAGCTCGCGGCGCGCGGGATCGATCACGCGTTCCTCGACGTCGGCGCGCGCTACGTGATCTCGCGCCGCGTCGCGCCGCCGCCCGTCGAGGTGATCGTGAAGCGCCGGCACGTCGGCACGCCGCGGCACCGCTACCGCGGCATGGAGGACCACCCCGTGCGCGCGGGACATCCCGCCGCGGGCCAGCGGATCGCCCCCGAGTCCCCCTACCCCGCGCCCTGGGTGCGCTTCGACTGGCGCAACCCGCTCCTCGATCCCGACGGCGGCGCGCGCATGCAGGACGAGGTGCTCCCCGAGCCGCTCGCCGCGCTGTTCATCGACGTGGACGCGGCGCGCGCGACCGCGCTCGCGGCGTTCGACGTGCTGAGCGCGTTCCTCGCGGCGCGCGGCGTCGAGCTCGTCGACATCTGCTTCTTCCTCACCGAGGACGGCCGCACGATCTTCGGCGAGCTCGGGCCCGACTGCGCGCGCCTGCGGAGCCGCGACGAGGGCTCGCTCGACAAGGACGTGTTCCGGCTCGGCGGCTCGTCGGAGCGCGTGCTCGCGAAGTACGAGGCGCTGTGCCGGGTCGTCGAGGCGCCTTGAGCGCGCGCCTACTCGTCGCCAGCGAGCGCGCCCAGCCACGCGTCGAGCCGATCGAGGTCGCGCGCGAGGAGCGGCCTCAGCGCGGCGGCCGTGGCCGCGAGCGCGCGCAGACGCGCGGCGTCGAGCTCGACCGCGTAGCCGTGCCGCACGAAGTGGCGGAACGAGCGCAGCTCGTGGAGGCCCGGCTTCGCGTCCGCGCCGAACAGCGCGGGCCGGAGCCCCTCGACCTCGAGCGCCGCGAGCTCGACGTGCGACGCCGGTCCCTCCGGGATCACTCCGTCGACCAGCCGCAGCACGCGCTCGAGGACCGCCTCGAGCGCCGTGTATGCGTGGTGGAGGTCCCATGCGGCGCGCGCGAGCTCACCGGGGAGGACGGACCCCTCGAGCGCCACGCCCGCGAGGTCGTCGAGCCGCGCCTCCCACGCCGCTCGGTCACCGCGGAGTTGCGCACGCGCGGAGAGCCAGCGCGGGCTCACAGCGCCACCCCGTCGCGCGCGATGGCGGCGCGGAGCGCGGGGCTCGCCTCCTCGATCACGACCAGATCCACCTCGCAGCCGAGCGCCGCGGACGCCGCGGCCAGCGCCGCGAAGTAGACCTCCGGCGCGAGGCGATCCACCGCGAGATCGACGTCGCTCGCCTCGTGGAGGTCGCCGAGCGCGAGCGAGCCGAACAGCCAGACCTCGCGGGCGCCGTGGGCCCGGAGCTGTCGCGCCACCGCGGGGAGCCGCGCCCGCAGCTCGGCCGCGCGCTCCTCTGCGCGCGCGC
>JAYRVK010000230.1:0-1523 GCA_041918555.1 Sandaracinaceae bacterium | reverse complement strand
GCTGCTGCGATCAGCGCGCCGAGGACGCCCATGATCACGCCGTTCAGGAGCTGGAGGACGCCGAAGGTGATGACGAAGGTGCGGATGGCGCTGCCGAAGGAGTTGGCGCCGGCTTCGATGGAGAGGCCGAGGCCGATGATTGCGGCGCCGATGCCGATGTTGGCGGCTGCCAGCGTGAAGTGGGTGACGAGGATTGCGGCGGAGGGATCCTCGTCTGCCGAGATCGCGATGGTGGTCGCGATGCTTCCGCCGAGGACGAGGAGCTCGCCGCCGGCGAGGAGCCAACCGACGCCTTCGTCGGCGCGCGCGCGGGGGGACGGAAGCAGCGCCAGCGTCAGCGGCACGAGCACGCCGAGCGCGAGGACGGATCGACGGGCGCGCGTGATCATCCGCGGATGGTACGGCGCGGGCGGCGCGTGCGGCGAACGACGAGCACGGCTTGGCCGAGGCGCATCCCGGCGTGTGCGATCGCGAGCACTGGCACGGCCGCCTGGCCCGCTACGGCAGAGGGCAACGATTGTCGCCGAAGAGCTCGTCGGCGCGCTCGGAGAGGCCGCGCGCTGCGAGCGACCGATAGAGCGCCTGGGCCTCGGCGCAGCGTCCCGCGCGCAGGTGCTCTGCGAGGATCGGCCGAAAACCAGCCACGATCGCGCGCTCGAGCTCGTGGAGGCGCCGATCGTTCGGCGCGCGAGACGCCAGCTGGTCGCGTGCGCGCAGCGCCTCGGCGGCGTCGCCGTTCGCCGTCGCCGTCAGGCCGCGTCTGAGCGCCCGGTCGAGCGCGACGTGCAGGGGAGTCCCGCTGGGCTCCGCGTGCACCTCGACGGGCGGCGCGGGCGTCCGCGGGGGCGGGCGGATCGTCGTCGTCACCTCGACGCCACCCGCGAAGGCCGCGCGACCCGGCGACGTCTTGTCGCGCTTCGTGTCGCCGATCCACGCGAGCGCGATGACGAAGAACCCCGTGAGCAGCGCGGAGCGCAGGGCCGCTTCGGTCGAGAGCCCCTTCATCGTCACCCGTCGCGGGTCGGCGACCCAGCGACAGCCCCGAGCCGCGCGAGGATCGCCGTGAGCTCACCCTCGCTCATGTCCACGTGCTCGACCACGCGACCGTAGAGCAGCGCGGTCGGCACCGACCGCCCCCTGCGCTCCGCCTGAGCGCGCGACAGAACCCACAACACGATCCGCTCTCTGCGCGTGAGCCCGTCGCGCACGTCCGGCACGTCGTCCACGCGGACGAGCCTACGCCCGGGCCCGAGGAGGCGCGAGCGGCGCGATGGACGTTCGCGGGCACGTTCAACCGGCTAACATGCTCGGGATGTCGGGGTCGGGACGCGCCTGGCGCGCGAGCGCGGCGATGTTCGCTGTGGTCGCTGCGCCCGCATGCAGCCTCGTGACGGGATACGGCGACCTCGTGTTCGGCGAACACGACGCAGCAGCCTCCGACGCGGGCCTCGATGCCGACGCCACCGAGCGGCGCGACGCACGCGGGCCCGATGCCGACGCCGAGGTCCCCGACGCCGGGACGG
>JAYRVK010000229.1:0-1651 GCA_041918555.1 Sandaracinaceae bacterium | reverse complement strand
TCGTCGTGTGCGACGGAGAGTACGCGCCCGTCGCGGTCGTCGATCATGAGGTGGTGGCCCGTGCGGTCGCTGGCGATCGCGAGCCAGTACGGCTCGACCCAGTAGCCCTCGGGCTCGGCGCGGATCTCGTCCGCGATCTTCATCGACGCCTCCGCCTCCTCGAGCGTGCAGAGCTCGTGCGCGTCGAAGAACGGGAGCGCGTCGTTCTGGCCATCGCACGCCGCGAACCAGCGCTGCGCGTGCCCGCCGGGGAAGCGGTCGGCCACGCGGGCCCACGCGTCTCGGGCGGAGGGAGGGCGCAGCGCGAGCGGCGCGTCGGGTGGGAAGAGCGCAGCGAGACGCGAGAAGAGATCGGGGAGCTCGTCGCCCATGAGGAAAGAACCATGCGACGCCGACGCGAGGCCGTCACCCTTCTCGACCCGAGCGACGGACGCGCGCCCCGCGCGCTCGACCCGAGACCGAAGGGCTCGGGGCGACGCGACGAGACCCGCGAGGGGCTCGGCGCGCGCGGAGCGAGACCGCACAGCGGGCTCGCGGAGCCGCCGCAGGAGACGCGCAGCGGCTCCGGAGGCGCCCCTGAAGATCAGAGCACGCAAATCCAATTGCGACGAAGCGGCTACGAGTAGCCGAGGACGAGCGCCCGCGCGAGCACGTACCACCCGTCGACCATCACGAAGAGCAGCAGCTTGAACGGCATGCTCACCTGCGTCGGCTGGAGCATGTGCATCCCGAGCGACATCAGGACGTTCGACACGACCAGATCGACGACGAGGAACGGGAGGAACACGAGGAAGCCGATCTGGAAGGCCTCGCTGAGCTCGGTGACGAGGAAGCTCGGGAGCACCACCAGTAAGTCGTCTTGCGAGACGCGATCGCGCTGATCGTCGGGCCGCGCGTCGCGCGCGAGGTCGAGGAAGAGCTCGCGCTCGCGCTCGCCCGCGTTGCGCGTCAAGAAGGCTTTCAGCGGTACGAGGCCCGCCTCGATCGCGGCGCCGAGCGCGTCGACGTCGGCGAGGGGGTCGTTCACGTCGATCCGGGAGGCGGCGGGGCCGGCGACCTCGGCGATCCGCTCGCCGACCGGGGCCATCACGTAGAGCGACAGGATCGCGGCGAGCGCGGTGATCACCGCGCCGCTCGGGACCTCGCCGGTGCCGAGGGCGTTCTTGAGGATCGAGAAGACGATGGAGATCTTCACGAAGCTCGTCGTGGTCATGAAGAGGAACGGGAGGGCGGTGAGCGCGCCGATCGCGACGAGCGTGGTGAGCGGCGACGACGGGCTCGCGAGCGCCTGCGCGCTCGCGGTCGAGGCGAGGAGGCACCCGCCCGCGACCGCGAGGGCGGCGCACCCGCTGGCGACGGCGGCATGGCGGAGCCGGCTCACGGGGCGGGAGTCTAGCCCAGCACCTCGGCGTCCCGCTCGGTGGGATCGCAACCCGATCTCGGACGAGATCCGCCGGGAGAAGGGGAGAAGGAGAGGCGAGGATGGGGCGGCCGCCGCGCGGGATCGACGGGCCGTCGAGCATCGCACCCCCTCGCGCCCCCGCGGCCGGCGGCCGCTACAACCCCCACCAGAGACCAACCACCCCCCCCGCAGGACCCACCACCTCGGCGCGGGGGCGCGGCGGGATGGGGCGGCGCGCCGCGCGCAGGA
>JAYRVK010000228.1:0-3225 GCA_041918555.1 Sandaracinaceae bacterium | reverse complement strand
TCGAGCACGCGCTCGGCGAGAGCGCGGCGGCCGACCGTCTCATCGGGTGCGCCGACGGCGTGTCCACTTCCTTTGCGGGCGGCGGCGAGCTCGTGTGGGTGAGCCGCCACGGCTTCCACGTCGACGCCTCGCTCCTGGTCCACCGCGACGGGGGCGCGTGGTGGGTGATCGGCGCGCGGGAGGTCCACGAGACGTGGAACTACGACAACGTCGGGAGCGACGACACGCTCGAGCTCCTCGGGGTGCGCGACGTCGTCCCCGGCGGCCTGCCCGAGCTCGTCTTCGCGACGCAGCACTCGGAGTTCGACTCGAGCGAGATGGCCTCGTGCGACGAGGACGACTGCGACGACGTCGACGTCCACGAGGCCTCCTCGGAGGGCCTCCTGGTCTGCGGCCGCGCCGAGCGCGCGTGGGCCTGCGCGCGCGGCCAGGACGATCTCCCCGACGACCTCGCCCGACTCCTCGCCTCGTGCGATCGACCGAGATGACCGTCCCCGTCACCGTCGTCACCGGCTTCCTCGGCGCAGGCAAGACCACGCTCCTCGAGCGCTGGCTGGGCGAGCTCCCGCGCGAGCGCACCGCGGTGATCGTCAACGAGCAGGGGGCGGTCGGCATCGACGGCGAGCTCCTCGCCGCGCGGGCCGCGCGCCTCCGCGAGATCGCCGGCGGCTGCGTGTGCTGTGAGACGCAGGCCGAGCTCGACGCCGCGCTCGCGGAGCTCGCCGAGTCGACGCCGCCGCTCGCACGGATCTTCGTCGAGACCTCGGGCGCCGCGTCGCCCGCGGGCGTGGTGCGCGCGCTGACCCGCGGCCGCGCGCGCGCCGCCGCCCGGCTCGACGGCGTGGTCGCGGTGATCGACGCGACGCGCGCGGACCGCGCGCTCGCGCGCGACCTCGCGATCGAGCAGCTCGCGTTCGCGGACGTCGTCGTGCTCTCGCACGCGGATCGCGCGAGCGACGCGGACCTCGACGCGCTCGCGCGACGGCTCGAGCCCCATGCCCCGGCGGCCCGCGTCGTCCGCGCGCGGCGCGGCGCGATCGAGGGCCTCGACCTGACCGCGGTCCTCGCGCAGCGCGACGGGGTCCTCCGCATCCTCCCGATCGGGACACGGCACGCCGCGATCGAGTCCGTCGCGCTCGTCCACGACGGCGCGCTCGACGAGGCGCGCTTCGGCGACTGGGTCGAGCACGCGCTCGGCGACGTCGAGGCGCGGAGCCTCCGCGGGACGGGCATCCTCGCGATGGCGGGCGTCGAGGAGCGCGTGATCCTGCCGGGCGTCGGCGAGGCGATCGAGGTCACGCTCGGCGCCCCGTGGGGCGACGCGCCGCGCGCGAGCCGCCTCGTGGTGCTCGGCCTGGGGCTCGACGCCGACGCGCTCGAGGCGAGCTTCGCGGCGTGCGTCAGGGGATCGCTTCCCAGACCTCGTTGAGCGCGCGCTGGAGCTGGATCGGGCCGACGAGGAACGGGACCTTCTCGGGCACGCCCGCCTTCTGCTGCACCTCGCGG
The DNA here is from genome assembly GCA_041918555.1 of Sandaracinaceae bacterium. Lineage (GTDB taxonomy): Bacteria > Myxococcota_A > Polyangia > Polyangiales > Sandaracinaceae > JACKEC01. The sequence continues at coordinate 1,719 of JAYRVK010000228.1, read as the reverse complement.
ATCACGTTCTTCCCCTCCACGAAGTAGAAGTAGAAGCTGTAGAGGCCGCAGGTGATCGGGATGAGGAGGATCACCTTGAAGGCGCTCACGCGGTCGTAGCCGAGGAAGGTGTTGATCTCGCCGCAGACCTTGAAGAGCCACCACCACGCGTAGATGCCGAACGTGAACATCCAGAACAGCATCATCATGAAGATGGGCCGGACTTCGCCCTTGGGACCGCGCGGCGCGCTCATCGCTTGTGCTTGCATGCAGAGGCATCGTCGAATGCGCGGCGCGTCGACGTCAATGCTGCTCGTCGAGGGCCCGACCTGGCATGATGCCCTCCGGTGAGGGGATGACCGAGGCCGCTCCATCCAGCTCGTTCGGAGAGCCGCCGCGCGGCATCCGTCGCTTCGCGTTCGACCCGAACGACGACCGGCGGGTCGCCCGCCAGAAGCAGGCGATCCTCGTGGTCGCCGGGGGCTGCAGCCTCGCGGGGATCGTCTGGACGGCCATGTACTTCTGGGCGTTCGGCGCGGAGGTCACGACCTTCTTGCCCACGGTCTTCTCCGTGGTGGTCGGCACCGCGCTGGCGATCTCGCACCGCACCAAGAACCACCTCTACGCGGTCTACGCCCAGATCTTCTGCATCCTCTACATCACGGCCGCGATCCAGTGGACGATCGGCGAGCTGTTCGCCTCGGGCTTCGTCCTCGCGTGGGCCTTCTGCGGCCCGATCACGGCGCTCGCGTTCTTCCCGTTGCGCAAGTCGCTCGTGTTCTTCGCGCTCTACCTCGTCAACCTCGCGATCACGCTGGTGTTCGACGACTGGTTCTCCCGGCACGGCCTCGAGGTCGCCGAGCCCGTCCGCTACGTCTTCTTCGCGATGAACCTCAGCGTGTCGTCGCTCGTGGTGTTCTTCTTCGCGAGCTACTTCGCCGACACCGCCGTCGAGCAGAGCGCGCGCGCCGAGCGCCTGCAGACGAGCCTGGACGAAGAGAAGGCCAAGCAGCTCGGCGCGTACACGCTCGAGGAGAAGCTCGGCGCCGGCGGCATGGGCGTCGTCTACAAGGCGCGCCACGCGCTCCTCCGACGCCCGACCGCCGTGAAGCTCCTCCCCGAGGACAAGGTCGGCGCGAACAGCCTCGCGCGCTTCGAGCGCGAGGTGCAGCACACGGCGAACCTCACGCACCCGAACACGGTCGCGATCTACGACTACGGCCGCAGCGAAGACGGCGTCTTCTACTACGCGATGGAGTTCCTCGACGGCGTCGACCTCGACGCGCTCGTCCGGCGCGACGGCGCGCTGTCTCCGGCGCGCACCGTCCACATCCTGACGCAGGTCTGCGACGCGCTCGCCGAGGCGCACGAGGCGGGCCTCGTCCACCGCGACATCAAGCCCGCGAACATCATGGTCTGCCGCATGGCGCGCCGCGCCGACGTCGCGAAGGTGCTCGACTTCGGCCTCGTGAAGGAGCTCGAGACGGACGTCCAGATGACCCAGGAGGACGCCGTCGCCGGCACGCCCGCGTACATCGCGCCGGAGGCGATCAGCGCGCCCGGCTCGGTCGGCCCCGCCGCGGATCTCTACGCGCTCGGCGCCGTCGCGTACTGGATACTCACCGGCCGCCCCGTGTTCGTCGGCAAGACGCTCGTCGCGGTGTTCGCGGCGCACCTCCACAAGGAGCCGACCGCGCCGAGCGCCCACGCGGAGGGGATCCCCGAGCCCCTCGACCGCTT
>JAYRVK010000227.1:0-4341 GCA_041918555.1 Sandaracinaceae bacterium | reverse complement strand
GGTCGTGTGCACCGCGGTCGCGGGGCCGACCGACTGGCGCCTGCTCAGCCGCCTCGGCGCAGACGGCTTCCTCGCCAAGCCGTTCGAGCCCGCGCAGCTCGTGGCGCTCGCGCGCGCGGTCATCGACGCGCGACGCGCCCGCTGACGCGGGGCTTGGTGTACTTTCGTCGCATGACGATCGGCCGCCCGCTCACCCTCGTCCTCGCCCTCCTCGCGCTCCCGAGCGCCGCCTCCGCGTTCTGCGGCTTCTACGTCGCGGGGAGCGGCGAGTCGCTCACCAACAACGCCACGATGGTGGTGATGATGCGCGAGGGCACGACGACCGTGCTGTCGATGCAGAACGACTACCAGGGCCCGCCGTCCGCGTTCGCGCTGATCGTGCCGGTGCCCGTGGTGATCGACGAGGAGCACGTGCGGACGCTGCCGCGCGACGTGTTCCAGCGCGTCGACACGCTCGCGTCGCCGCGCCTCGTCGAGTACTGGGAGCAGGACCCGTGCGCCGTGATCCCGCCCGAGGATCCGATGATGATGGCGCCGCCGAGCCCGTCGCCGCGTGCCGGCGGAGGGGGGGGGCCCGGCGGCCTCGGGGTGACGGTCGAGGCGCAGTTCGAGGTCGGCGAGTACGAGATCGTGATCCTCAGCGCGCGCGACTCGGACGGCCTGGAGACGTGGCTCCGGCAGGAGCGCTACAACATCCCCGAGGGGGCGTCCGCGTCGCTGCGCCCGTACGTCGAGCAGGGCACGAAGTTCTTCGTCGCGCGCGTGAACGTCGAGCGCGTGACGTTCCAGAACGGCCGCGCGGTCCTCTCGCCGCTCCGCGTCCACTACGAGTCCGAGGCCTTCTCGCTGCCGGTGCGCCTGGGCCTCTTGAACAGCCCGGGGACGCAGGACCTCGTGGTGCACGTGCTCTCGCGCGAGGGCCGCTTCGAGGTCGCGAACTACGAGAACGTCACGATCCCGACGAACCTCGACGTCGCCGACGAGGTGCGGGAGCGCTTCGCGGAGTTCTACGCGACGCTCTTCGACCTCACGCTCGAGCGGCACCGCGGCGCGGTGGTGACGGAGTACGCGTGGCAGGCGACCAGCTGCGATCCGTGCCCCGGCCCCGTCGTGTCCTCGCAGGATCTCGCGACGCTCGGGACGGACGTCGCCGCGCCCGACCCCGGGACGATCGCGCTGACGGGCCCCTTCGGCCCCTCGCCGTGGGTGCTGACGCGCCTCCACTACCGCTACGACGCGGACGGACTCGACGAGGACCTCGTGTTCCGCCGTGCGGAGCCGATCGTCGGCGGCCGCGAGTTCCTGCAGGAGAACGGCGTGCTCGAGCACGGCGCGCGGCCCGCGAGCGACAACAACTTCCAAGCGCGCTACGCGATCCGCCACCCGTGGGAGGGCCCGATCGCGTGCGAGAGCCCGGTCCGCGGCCGCTGGGGCGGCCCCCCGACGCCGGGCGCGATCAACGAGGGTCTCAGCGGACCGCCGGCCGCGGCGCAGAACACCGCGTACGCCCCGCGAGGCGGCATGGAGCTCCCGCGAGTGGTCCGCACGGACGCGCCCGAGGTCGGCCTCGAGGCCGGGCTCGCCTCCATCGCCGACATCCTCTCGGGCGCGGCCCCCGCGCAGGCGCAAGCGCCCGAGGTCGAAGCGACCCCCGCCCCGCGCCCGGCGCCCGCCCCGGCCTCGACCGGCTGCGGCGGCTGCGCGGTCCCGTGGCGCCCCGCGAGATCGTGGACCCTGGCCCTCCTCGCCCTCATCGCCCTCCCGGCCGTTCGGCGCCGCTGAGTCTTCGAAGGGGGTTTCACCCCCTTCCCCGGTACGAACGCGGCGGAGCCGCCTTCGCTCCCCACGCTCCGCGCGGGGGCCCCCTCGGCCGACGGCCGGCGCCGCGCGCCGGCCTGGCCTCGATCGATTCATCGACACCCTCTGATCTGAGTCCCTTGAGTCCCCTCGAGGGTCCCCCTCAGGGCTCGCGCACCGCGACGGACTCGGCGGCGGCCTCGGCGAGGACGTCGGCGCCGTCGATGGCGACGCGCGTGCCTCGCGCGATGAGGGCCATCGAGCCGTCGCGCGCGACGATCGTGACCGCGGCGTCCGAGGTGACGACCACGCCGTCGATCGCCAGCTCCGTCGAGGCGCTCTCGCCGCGCAACCACACGAGGTCGGTGAAGCCGTCGCCCGCGACGCGCCACGCGGCCGCGCCGGGGCCCGCGTCGATCGGGGTCACCGCGAGCGGAGCCTCAGGACCGATCGCGGCGCCCACCCGGTAGGGCGCGAGCACCGAGAGGAAGCCCGGCGCGAGGCCGTCGATCACCGCGTCCGCGACGCCGTGGTGCGCGTTGACCCCGCCCTCGTACTCGTGGACGTGGGGCGCTTCGTCCGCGACGAACGGCGGCTCCTCCCACCGCACCACTCCCTCGGTCGACGCGGTGTGCACGCGCGCGCCACCGCGCTCGCGCGCGACGTGGAGCTCCGCGCCGAGCTCGAAGGTGTGCCCGAGATCGCGCCCTGCGTGCGCGTGCACGCGGAGGCGGTGCTCGCGCGCCGACGCGTGCGCGGTGCTCAGTCGATCGGCGACCACGAAGTAGCGCTGCCGTACGAAGGCGACGCCGCGGACGATCGTCGTCTCCTGGTAGTCCTGGCGCGCCTCGGCCCACGCGAGCGCGTCGCCGTCCGTCGCGTGCTCGAGGAACGCGTCGGCGTCGCCCCAGTCGTTGAGCAGGCCCTTGTCCGGCGCGCCCACACCGTCGATCAGGATCACGTTGTGCGAAGGAGGATCCGCGGTGCGCGCGTTGTCGAGACCGAGCGGCTTGTAGTAGCCGGTGTCGCTCAACAGGTAGTCGCCGTACGCGGCGAGCGAGAACGAGGTCCCGTCGGCGTGGTTGTGGAGCGTCCTCCGCGCCGCGCCGTGGTCCGCGACGAGCAGGAGCCACCGCGCGTCGGGATCCCAGCCCGAGCGGAACACCGCCTGCCCCCCGTCGACGAAGAAGCGGTTCCGATACGGCGGCTCGCTCGCGGCGCGCGCGTCGTCGACCATCATCAAGAAGTGCGGGATCAAGATGCTGTCCATGCGCAAGGGTTCTTGCGTGTTGTTCAGCCAGTCCCAGAGGAAGTGCGGCGGCGCGCCGTGCCCGGTGAGGAGCGCGGGGTGGCTCGGCGTGTAGAGCCGCGCGTCGCCGAGCGGCGGCCGCAGCCCGCTCGGCAGCCGGATCGCGATCGACCAATCGAACGCGGCCTGGAAGTACGGCCGATCGAGCATCCCCGCGAAGGTGAACGGCTCACCGCGCACGCAGCCGTGGTCCTGCCACGGGTCCACGTCGCGCCGGTTGATGCAGTCGCGCCGCAGCTCGTGCGCGTCGAGCCCGAGGTGCTCGAGCGCGTGGAAGAACGCGATCGCCGCCTCCGCGCCGAAGCCGAAGTAGAACGGCCCCTCGCTCACGCCGCCGTCGGCCTGCACGTACTGCCCGTTGTCGCCGTACAGGTAGTCGAGCTCGCTCAGGGCCCAGTCGAGCCAGCGGTCCGAGCTCGGGTGCTCGGGGAACGCGAGCGCGACGTAGCCGATCGCCGACGCGGTGCGGATCGGGTGGTTGTTCTGCGAGAACCCGAGCGCGATCTGCCGCGTCGCGCGGTCGAGCACGTACTCCTCGAAGAACGCCTCGTTGATCGCCGTGATCACCTCGCCGACCGCGCGCGCCTCGTCGTCCGTGAGCGTCCCCGTCGCGATCAGCAGGTCCCACGCGTTCGTGTGGCACATCAGGGGCGCGGGCATGCGGATGTTGAGGTCCCACGTCCCGTTGGTCTCGACGTCCGGGCGGAGCGCGAGGAGGATCTCCCGCGCGCGCGCCGCCGCGGCTGCGTCGTCGTAGAGCCACGCGAGCAAGGCGTTGGCCTGCGCGACGCAGCCGTTGTGGCCGTACGCGTCGTGATCCCACTCCACGGGGTCGGGCTCGCGGAGCGGGAGCTCGGCGCGCGCGCGCAGCGCCGCGAGCACCGTCGCGTAGGGCTCGCGCGCCACGCGCTCGAGGATCCGCGCGCGATCCGCGTCCACGACGAGCAGGCTCGGGTGCGCGATCGCCGCGCGCGGGACGCGATCGCTCCCCGCGTCGATCGGCGGGGTCCCCGCGTCGGGCGCGGGCGAGGGCGCCCCGTCGCACGCCGCGAGGAGCAGGGGGAGCAGGACGGATCGTCGGAGCACGAGGCGAGTGTAGGCCGCGCGTCGTCTCCCGGTACACTCGCCGCGTGGGGGACCGGCGTGGGCCGACGCCGACGAGGCGCTCGCGCGCGCCGACGAGGATCGACGGCGTGCCCGCGCGGGTCCGCTCAGAGGGTGTCGATAAATCGATC
>JAYRVK010000226.1:0-5138 GCA_041918555.1 Sandaracinaceae bacterium | reverse complement strand
GGCACCGACGGCGGCGCGCCGGGGACCGATGCGGGCGGCGGCGCCGACGCCGGGGCCCCCGACGGCGGCGCGCCCGGCGCCGACGCGGGCGGCGGCACCGACGCGGGCGGCGGCACCGACGGCGGCGCGCCGGGGACCGACGCGGGCGGCGGCACCGACGCGAGCGCGCCGGATCCCGACGCGGGCGCGGGCGCGACCGTCACGCTGAGCGACGTCGCGGTCTACTCGAACTGCATGCCGATCGTGGACCCCGATCCGATCCTCGCGTTCTGGACGGTGAACGTGAGCGGGGCGACGGGATCGAGCGCGACGCTCGTCGAGGCGAAGCTCACGATCACGGGCGCGAGCACGGTGTCGCAGACGCTGACCGTCGACACCCCGGCGGTGACGCTGAGCGGCGGGAGCGGCTCCGCGATGCAGCGCAAGACCATGGCCGACATGGTGCCTCCAGGGGCATGCGGCGAGCTGTGCAGCGACGCGACGTACACGCTCGAGCTGACCTACGAGATCGACGGGGCGCGGATCACGGTCACCGACTCGGGCGCCTTCGGTTGCGTGTATTGACGCGTCGCTTGGCTTCCGGCCCCGACGCGTCTACATGGCGGAGCGTGGACACGCGCCTCGCCTCGACGCTCGCCTTGGCGCTGCTCCTCGCGGCGCCGGCGGCGCGGGCGCAGGAGGCGCACACGATCCGCTTCGAGTCGGTCGACCGCGCGCTCGAGGTCTACGCGGGCGCCCGGCACCTCTGCCGCACCCCGTGCGAGCGCCGGTTCCCGGGCGGGGCGCGCCTGCGCCTGGGCTTCTCGCCTCCGGAGACGCGACGCGCCCGCGCGCGGCACACCGAGCGTGGCCTCGACCTCGCCGCGCTCGCGGACTTCGACGTGCTCGCGCCCCGCACGCTGCGCGTGCAGTGGGTCGAGCACCGCGACCTTCGGATCGCGGGCGACGTCGTGCTCGTCGCAGGCGTGACGCTCGGCGCGCTCCTCGGGAGCACGATCATCGCGTCGTACCAGGGCACCGGGGACGACGGCCTCTTCGCGCTCGGCATCGTCGGCGCAGTGATCATGGGCCTGTCGCTCGCGATCGGGATCCCCCTCGCCGTCTTCGAAGACGAGGTGCGCGAGGTCGACGCGGAGCCGGCTACAGGCCCGACACCTCGGTGAGGGCGAGGATCACCGCGCCGAGCCCGTACGGGAGATCGTCGGCGACCTCGACGCCCGCGTAGTACTCGTAGGTGCCGACGGTCGTCGGGCCCGAGATCCCGCCGACGATCGGCCGCCCCTCCGCGTCCTCGCGCACGTTCGCGATCACGCCGTCCATCGCCGCGCGCACCGCGTCGCGCGTGCTCGCGTCGCGCCAGCCGTAGCGGATCCCGCGCGCGAGCCCGTAGGCGAAGAGCGCCGTCGCGCTCGTCTCGAGGTAGGTGTCGCCCGGCCGGTTGAGGACCGTCCAGAAGAGGCCGGTCGCCGGGTCCTGCGCGGCGAGGACCGCGGCGGTGAGCCGCTCCGCCGCGCTCACCAGCGCGGTCGGCGGCGCCTCCCCCCGCACGCGATGGATGCGCAGGAGCTCGTGCATGGCGAGCACGACCCAGCCGTTGCCGCGCGCCCAGAACGTGTCGGGCGACTGATCGCCCTCGAGGGGATACGCGTGGACGAGCCAGCCCGAGCCGTCCTGCATCGTGTCGGCGAAGATCACGGCCTGGCCCGCGCCCTCGGCGACCCACGCCGGATCGCTCGCGAGCTCGCCCCAGCGCGCGAGCGGCACCGCGACCATCATCAGCGAGTCGAGCCACTGCCGCGGGCTCACGCGGCCGAAGCGCCCGAGGTGGCCGATGCCCCCCTCCGCGGTGCGCGGCGCGCTCGCGTAGTACCCGAGCACGTCCTCGATGATTCGCAAGTGACGTTGCTCCCCCCGCTCGGCGAAGAGCGCGAGCGCGGCGAGCATCGGCGGGCAGTGATCGCTCCACGCGATCTCGTAGCCGGCCTCGACGTGCGCATCGAGCCACGCGGCCGCGTAGTCGCGCAGCGCCGGATCCTCGGTGACCCGGGAGAGCTCGAGGAGCGCGTGCACGAGGATCGCGTCCACCCAGTCCCAGCGCAGCGCGTCGGCGGGGTGCTCGTCCATCCAACGCTCCGCGATCCGGGTCGCGAGCGCGATCTCGGGCGAGCTCGGATCGCGGCGCGCGCGGAAGCACGCCGCGTCGGGCGCCTCGCCGGGCGTGCACTGATCGGGGAAGGCCTCGACCGGCGCGGGCACCGGGCCCGAGTCGCGCGCGAGGATCCCCGCGTCGCCCCCCGCGTCAGCGGCCGCGGCGTCGGGCGCGCCCGCATCCTCGACCACCGGTCCGTCGCACGCCGCGACGCACAAGAGGATCACCGTCGGCCACGCTCGCATGCCCCGCATTCTAGCGGGCTGTCACCCGAGGGCGCGCGGTCGCCTTCGCCGTGTCCGCCCGGAGGTGACAGGTCGGGCGATCGAGCGACCTCCGAGGCAGTGGATCGGGGCTTGCTCGATGCCGCGGCATGCGTCGCTTCGCCTGCGCATCGCTCTCTCTCACGCTCGTCCCGGGCTGCATCGGCGACCTCGAGCTCTCGAGCCCGGAGGACGCGGGCGCCGCGCCGCGGATCGATCTCGACGACGCGGGCGTCCCGATCCCGGGGACCGACGCGGGCCCCGGGGCGCCTCCCGGCGCGCTCGACGCGGGCGCGCCGCCGGAGCTGCTCGACGCGGGGTCGCCGTCGGCGACGTGGCACGCGGTGCTCATCGCGGGCGATCGCAGCATCACCGCGTTCGACAACGCGCGCGAGACGGTGCGCGACATGTTCATCGACGAGGGCGTGCTCGAGGCGAACATCATCGAGCTCTCGCGCGACGCGAGCCTCCAGACCGGCGGCGTGCGCGACACCACCGTCGAGAACATCGAACGGGCGATGCTCGACCTCGCGCCCGGCGAGGACGACGCGTGCATCGTGTTCATGACCTCGCACGGCAACACGACCGGCTTCTCGATCGAGGGGCGCGGCTACCTCACGCCGACCGACCTGAGCCAGATCCTCGACGACGCGTGCGGCACCCGGCCGACCGTGGCGCTGATCTCGGCGTGCTACTCGGGCGTGTTCGTCGAGCCGGTGCAGGCGCCGAACCGCATCATCCTCACCGCGGCGCGCGAGGACCGCACCTCGTTCGGCTGCTCGGCGGAGGCGACCTACACCTACTGGGACGGCTGCCTGATCGAGGAGTGGGGCGACGCGACGACGTGGCGCGGGCTCTACGATCAGGTCACGAAGTGCATCGAGGACAAGGAGGGCGGCGGCTTCACCCCGAGCTACCCGCAGGGCTTCTTCGGCGAGGACGTCGCGGACCTCCCGATCTTCGGCCGCGCCCCCTGAGTCACACGACGGTGAACTGCCCCATCATGCCCCGGTCCTCGTGCTCGAGGAGGTGGCAGTGGAACATGTAGTGGTGGACCGGATCGGCGTAGTCGAGGTGCCTCTTGATCACGCGCACGATCTCGCCCGCGCGCACGAGCACGGTGTCCTTCCAGCCGAGCTCCTCGTCGGGCACGCCGTCCATCCCGAGGTTCGTGCGCGAGAGCACCTGGAACGGCGCGCCGTGGATGTGGAACGGGTGCGCCATCTGCGTCGCGTTCTGGATCTCCCAGATCTCCGTGTCGCCGAGCGGCACGATCGCGTCGGTGCGCGTCATGTCGTGCGCGCGGCCGTTGATGAGGTGATTCTCGCCGCTCGGCCCGCCGAGCTGCCACACGCGCGTCGTCACCGCCTCGGCCTCGGGGATGCGCTCGATCGCGGCGAGCGTCGACGGGATCGTGGTGATCGCCCCCATCGTGGGCGCGCCGACGCGGATCGTCGCGAGGTGCACGGTGGTCATGTCGAATTCGTCCGCGGTGATGCGGCCCGCGTAGCGATCGAGGTTCAGCTCCTCGTTCTTGCTCACGAGCCGCAGCGTGCGGCCGCGATCGCCGGCCAAGTCCACGACGAGCTCCGCGCGCTCGCCGGGCGCGAGCACGAGCCGCTCGAGGGGGACCGGCGCCGCGAGCAGCCCCGAGTCCGACGCGATCATCGCGAAGGTCCGCGCGCGATCCGCCTCGTCGAGGACCGCGAGGTGGTAGAGCCGCGCGTTCGAGCCGTTGAGCACGCGCAAGCGAACTTGCTGGGCGGGCGCGTCGATCGCGGGGGTGATCACGCCGTTGACGAGGAACGTGTCGCCCTTGCGCAGCGAGTGCGCGTCGTGGCCCGCGTCGAAGTGGTGGAACGAGCCGTCCGCCGCGAAGCGCCGATCCATCAGCACGAGCGGCACGTTGTCGACCCCATGGGTGCGGGGGAGCGCGAGCGCGTCGGACTCGTCGTCGCTCACGTAGAGGAGGCCCGCGAGGCCCATGTAGACCTGGTAGCTGGTCGAGCCCGGATCGGCGGGCGTGCCCATCGGGTGCGGGTGGAACCAGCACAGCGACGCCGGGTTCTCCACGCGGAAGCGCGCGGTCCACGTCGCGTCGACGTCGATCAAGGGGTGCGGCCCCCCGTCCATCTCCGCCGGCAGGTGCAGCCCGTGCCAGTGCGTGGTGGTCGGCCGCGGCAGGTGGTTCGTCACGCGGAGCGCGACCTCCTCGCCGCGGCGCAGCGCGAGCGCGGGTCCGAGGAAGTCGCCCTCGTAGCCCCAGGTCTCGGTGGTCACGCCGTCGGAGAACGACGTGCTCCCCGTGCGCATCTCGAGGTCGAAGGTGCGCACGCCCGCCTCGAGCGTGCCGGTCACGAGCGGCGGGATCGCGAGCGGCCGGAGCGGCGGCCCCGCGTCGGCGCCCGCGTCCTGGCCCGCGTCGATCCCCGCGTCGGGAGGCGGCGGCGGCCCCGCGTCGATCCCCGCGTCGGCGCCCTCGCCCGGATCGCACCCGAGCGCGACCGCGCCCAGCCCGACGGCCCCGACCTTCAAGAGCTCCCGCCGCGTGATCATGGGGCCCGAGATACCCCCGTCAGGAGCCTTCGCCAAGTCCCTCCCGGAGCGTCGCCGCGTGCTCCGCGATCGCTTCGAAGCGTGCCCGAATCGCGGGATCGCCGAGCGCCTCCGCGCGCTCGCGCAGGCGCGCCTTCGCCTCGGCCCACGCCGCGTCGGCGTCCGCGTCG
>JAYRVK010000225.1:0-2691 GCA_041918555.1 Sandaracinaceae bacterium | reverse complement strand
CGAGCTCGACGGCGCGGCGCCGCCCGAGCTCCGCGCCCGCTACGAGCGCGCGGGCGAGCCCCTCGCCGACGCGGGCTGGCTGGTCTGCCGCTTGGGGGACGTCCCGCGCTGCACCACCATCCCGGAGCGGATCGTGCGCGCGACCGGCGGACGCGTCGCCAGGAGCGAGTACACGGTCCGGTTCGCGGGCGGCCGCGCGATCGTCCGCCTCCGTCGCGGTCGCGCCGATCCCGCCGCGCGCGTCGGAGCCTTCTCCCTGAGTCAGCTGTTCGAGCCCGAGTGACCGGAGCGAGACTTCGGCAGCTCAATCTCGATCGTCGCTCTGGAGCGGCGGGCCGTCGGTCTGGAACGGCACGTAGAAGAGCGTCGTCATGCCGTACGGGCCGCGGCGCTCGTAGCCGGCGAGACCGTAGAAGATCTTCCACCAGTGCCCGCCCTCGCTGCTCTCGCCGTACGAGAAGAACGGGAAGAAGTGGAATTCCCACTCGCTCGAGCCATCGCTGCGCGTGCGCTCGCGGTGGTAGACGTTGAGGACGAGCGTGCTCGTCGTGTGGCCCTCGCGGAAGCGCCAGAAGAACGGGAACAGCACCGTGTAGCGGTTGCGCTCGCCCTCGAAGGACTCGAAGTCCCACCAGAAGGGCGCGAGCACCGAGTGCTGGTGGCTCGGCACGCTCTCGAAGTACCAGACCGGGTGGATGTTGACCGCGTCCCCGTCGTGCCAGTTCGAGACCTGGATCGTCGGCAGGATCCACGTCGTCTCGTCGTCGCGCTCGTGATCCTGATGGTTCGCGACGAGCGGCGTCACCCACGTCGTGCTGCGCCCGCGCTCCTCGAAGCTCGCGAAGAACGGCAGCACGACGGTCGCCACCGACGCGGGGTCCTCGAGGTGCCACACGAGGGGCGGGACGGCGAGCGTGGTCGAGTCGGTGCGCGGGTCGCGGATGTAGAAGAAGAACGGCGCGATCGCGTCGAGCTCGGTCGCCCCGCGGAAGCGCTGGTAGATCGGCGTCACGATCGTCTCGTCGCCGTGATCCCGCCACCACCAGAAGAGACCGGCGACCGTGAGGCGAAAGACGTCTTGCTCCTCCGAGTAGTGGCTCAGGAGCGGGAAGATCGTCGTCGACGTGTGCCCCGGGCCGGAGTTGTGGTGGAAGAGCGGCGGGATCCCGAAGTACGAGCCGTTGGGCTCGTCGCGGTGATAGAAGGGCGGCACCACCGTCAGCGCGGTGCCCTCGTTCCGGTCCTCGAACCGGAAGAAGAGCGGCGGCGCGATGGTGTACGAGGTCCGCTCTCCGTTCTCGACCCACAGGAACGGGAAGACGCCCCAGTGCTCGGTGCCGTGCTCCCACACGCGCCAGAACAGCGACGAGAACGTGTAGCGCTCCTCGTCGTCGATGCCCCAGTCGAGGGTGAGGAGCGGCGGGATCAGCGTGTAGTGCCGCTCCGCATGGCGCCCGGTCAGCACGAAGGGCGGGAAGCCGAAGTCGTGTCCGTCGCTCCCCTCGTGGTGCCAGATCGGAGGGACGATCCACGTGTGGTGGCCCGCGCCGCGATACCACCAGAAGAGCGGGAACAGCACGTCCCACTCCTCGGGACCGCGCATCGCGTAGTACGGCGGGATCGAGAGCTCGGTCGTGCCGCCGCCCTGGCGCAGGTAGAAGAGCGGGAACGTCGCGATCGTCTCGACGCCGCCCGCGCGCTCGTACAGCACGGGGGGCACCACGAGGGTGAAGTCGTCGTCGCCGGTGGGGGCGGGCGCCGGCCGGTAGAGCACGGGCGCGCGCGCCTCGCCGAGGCCGCCCTCCTGACCCTCGACGGTCTCGTCGTCCTCGCCGATCGAGGTGTCCTCGGACTCATCGTCCTCCTCGCCGTCGGGATCCGCCTCGTCCTCGGCTTCTTCCCCTCCGGCGGGGGGTGGCTCCGCGGGGGGCGTCTCGTCCTCGTCCTCCCACCCCTCCTCGTCCTCGCCCTCGACCCACGCCTCGTCCTCCTCGGTCCAGCCGTCGTCTCCGCCGTCCTCGGCCGGAGCTTCGTCGCCGTCCTCGGCCGGAGCTCCTCCGCCGTCCTCGGCCGGCGCCTCCTCGACGCCTCCGTCCTGCGCGCACACCGGCGCCGCCGCGACGAGCGCGACGAGCCGCGACCCGAAGAAGCTCGCGGAATTGCGCGTCACGCCGTCTCCCGGGCGAGCCGCGCGGTCGCGCGCGCGACCACCACGGCGCGCGCGACCGTCTCCTGCTCGCCCGCGCGGAGATCCTTCACGGTGACCACGTCCCGCTCGATCTCCTCCGGGCCCAGGATCATCGCGAGGCGCGCCCCCGACTTGTCGGCACGGCGGAACTGGCTCTTGAGCGAGCCTCCTCGAAGATCCGCGTCCGTGCGGAGGCCCGCGTCGCGCAGGGCCTTGAGCAGCGTAGTCGCCTCCCGCTCGAGGCCCGGCCGCGCCACCACGAAGGCGTCGAGCGCGGGCGCCGGGGCCGCCTGGCCCATCACGAGCAACAGGCGCTCGAGGCCCATCGCGAAGCCGAGCCCCGGCGTCGGCGGCCCGCCGAGCACCTGGACGAGGCCGTCGTAGCGCCCGCCGCCGCAGAGCGTGTTCTGCGCGCCGAGCTCGCCGCCGTGCCCCACGACCTCGAAGAGCGTGCGCGAGTAGTAGTCGAGCCCGCGCACGAGCGTCGGATCGATGCGGTGGGG
>JAYRVK010000224.1:0-22126 GCA_041918555.1 Sandaracinaceae bacterium | reverse complement strand
TCGCGCAGATCGATCCCGGTGCGGATCGAGGCCACGCGCACGCGCACCGTGCCGCGGCTCGCACCGACGTTGCCGGTGTCCACCGTCAGCTCGCCGGTCACGTGGTTGCTCACGCCGGTGATGGTCTCGAGCGGCGCGTCCGAGATGAACTGGATGCGGCTCCCACCGTCGTTGAGGATGCGGAACGTGCGGGCCTGCGCCTCGGCGCGGGGCGCGATCATCGCTCCCGTGGCGAGCGCCGCGACGATCGAGAGGGCGGGGACGATTCGCATCTTGGTTCCTCCAGTGGCGCCTCGCGATCCGGACGGTCCGCGCGCGCGCCGCATTCAACGAGCCCGAGGGGGATGGTGCCACGTATGGCGGGCGGCCGCGCGCGTTACTCCCTCGCGTGCCAGGGCCCGCATGCGGGCACGGCCTCGAGCTCCGGAGGTGGGGCCATGATCGCCTCGCGCAGCGCGCGCGCCTCGCTCGCGTCCTCGAGCGCGAGGCCGCCCTCGGGCCGATGCGCGAGCCCGAGCGCGCGATAGGTGTCCTCGAGCGCGGGGAACGCGGATCCTCCGAGCCAGCGCCGCGCGAGACGCCCGAACGCGCCTTCCTCGACCGCGTCGAGCCGGCGCATCGCCTCCTCGCCCGACATCGGCCGGTCCCAGCTCCCGCAACATTCGTTGAGGTGCTCCAGCGCGTCGTCGAGGCTGCGCCCGCCGCCCGAGCCGCGACGGATCTCCACGTCCGCCGCGAGCGCGATCGCTGCGCCGGCCCAGTACACACGCCGATACGCCGCGGTCTCGCGCATGTCGCGGCTCTCGTCCGCGAGGGAGCGTCCGGTCCCCCCGACCCGCCCGCGCGCGAAGCCGTCATCGAGGTTGCGCCACGCGTCCTCGGAGCTCTGGAGCCCAGCCCGCGCCCGCAAGACCTCTTGATAGTACGTCGCGAGGCCCTCCGAGAGCCACGCGTGGTCCCGCTCGATGAAGGGCGTCGCGAGATGGCTGAACTCGTGCACGGGCACCCAGGCGCGCGCGAGCCGATCCGGCGTCGCCTGCTCGCCGACGAGGATGGCCACCGTCGGCATCGTCCCGCGGCCCAGGACGCCGAAGGGCGAGCTCTGCGAGAGCGGGGTCGGCACCGCGAGGACGCCCGCCTCGCGCACGGGGAACCGCCCGAGCATGAGCGAGGCCGCCGTCGCGCTGCCCGCGAGGCAGTCCGTCAGCGCGTCCGTCCCCATCGCGATCGGACGGCCGAGCACGCTGATGTGGAGGCACGCGCCCGGCACGCCGACGTGCCGCACCTCGAACGTCCCGAAGGCGGCGTACGCCTCGAACTCGAACGCGCGCGCGTCGAGGAACCAGCGCTCGGCGTTGCGCGACCAGAGCGGCGAGACCGCGACGCCCTCGGGCAGCTCGAAGCGCGCGGTGACGCGGGCGTCGGGTGCGCGCGGGCGCGGTGCCCAGAGCCACACCGCGGTCGAGGCGATCAGGTCGTCGCCGAGGCGATAGGCGCCTCCGAGCCCGCCGCGCTGCCGCGCCGCGGCCTCGAGATCGACGACGTAGCGCACGCACGAGCCCGGAGGGAGATGCCCCGTCGCGACCACCGCGCCCTCTCGCGGGAGCGGCGCGGACTCCGGACCGATGGGTCCGTCGGCGCTCCGCAGGTAGCGGCGCCCGCTCTGGTCGATCGGCGCGAGCTCGGCCCCGGCCGACCCCTCGAAGCACACGAGCGCCTCGAGCCGCGTGAGCGCGCCGTCCAGCCGGAACTCGTAGGTCCACGCCTCGGCGACGGGTCCGCGCGGGGGCACCGTCGCGGCGCCGCCGCACGAGGTCGACAAGAGGAGCGCGAGGAGCGCTCCTCGCTTCACCGCCGCGAACCGAGGATGATCGCGCGCTCGACGAGCCCCGCGAGGAGGCCGGCCATCGAGTCGACGAAGGTGGGGTCGGGCGCCGCGCCGCGCGCCGCGAGCACCGCGCGCACGCCGTCGGCGAAGCTGCGATCGGGGACGCACCACGCGTCGTAGAGCTCGGCCGCGCGCGGGTCGAGCACGTAGCCGTGCACCGGCGCGCCGTCGGGGCGCCGGTAGAGGAGCACGCGGTGCTCGGCGTCGAGCGCCTCGTCCTGCCGCTCGTCGTCGCGATCGACTCGAAAGCGCACCGCCAGCGCGCGCACCGTCGGGTTGTGCACGGGCACCCCCTCGAACTCGAGCTCGTCGGCGACGGGCTCCGGGCGCGGCCACTCGACGCTGGCGACCTGCCACTTCACGGCCTCGTAGCGCGCGAGGTCGCCGAGGTGCGGCGGGAGCGCGGGGTCCGCGACCCAGCGCGGGAGCGCGTGCTCGACGAGCTCGTTCACCACGTCCCGGATGAACCGGCTGCGCACGCCGCCCTGCGCGAGGTAGTCGCGCATCGCCGCCTCGAAGCGCGGCTCGCCGAGGGCCGCGATCGTCCGCGGCAGCCCGCTCCGGGCCATCGCGAAGAGGCGCGCGCGCACCATCCGCCGGTAGAGCAGCCACCGCTCGCGCGGCGCGTGCAGGAGCGCGAGATCCGCCTCGGACGGCGTCGCGTCCGTGCAGATCCGGCTGAAGGCGCGCTGCACCTCCTCGAGCGACGGCGTCGTCACGCCGCGTGCTCCGCGCGGAAGGCGGCGACCCCGCGATCGTAGATCGCGCCGAGGCGCCGCACCTCGTCGAGCAGCGCGTCGAGGGTCGGGATGTTCTGATCGCGCTCGAGGAGCACGGGCACCGGTCCGAGCCGCGCGATCGTGTACGCGAGGAGCTCGTAGACCCCCTCACACACGTCCTCGCCGTGGGTGTCGATGATCACCCCGTCGTTGCCCGTGAAGTGCCCCGCCACGTGGATCTGCACCACGCGCTCTCGCGGGATCGCGTCGATGTAGGGGCGCGGATCGAAGCCGTGGTTGATCGAGTTGACGTAGACGTTGTTGACGTCGAGCAGCAGCTTCGCGTCCGCGGCGTCGAGCACCTCGAGGAGGAAGTCGACCTCGGACCAGCCGCCCGGGTCGAGCGGATCGGCGTAGTAGCTGACGTTCTCGATCGCGAGCGGACGCTCGATCGCATCGCGCAGCTCGCGCGCGCGCGCCGCCGCCGTGCGGACCGACTCGCCGTTGAAGGGGAGCGGCAGGAGGTCGTGGAGGAACGTGTCGTCGATCCCACCGAAGCAGAGGTGCTCGCTGTGGAAGGGCGCACCGACTGCATCGAGCAAGTCGCGTAGCGCCCGCGTGTAGCGCGGATCGAAGCGCCCGGTGGTCCCCACGCCGCACGTGAGCCCGTGGGTCACGATCGGCCAGCGCGCCTGCGCCTGCTCCAGATTGAGCTGGAAGCGACCGCCGCGCGCGACGTAGTTCTCGGGATGGATCTCCAGCCAGCGGACCTCGTCGGGCCGCCGCTCGAGGAGCTCCTTGGCCAGATCGTGTCGGAGCCCGAGCCCGACGCCTTCGACGCGTGCGTTCATGCGACCAGTCGGATCGAAGCGTACAAACGGAACGCGGGAGCCTCCACCACTGGAAGCTCCCGCGTATCGCGTGGGGTCGCCACGTCCCCTTCGGAGATCGAGCGACCCGCGAGCGGATCAGGTGCCGCCGCCCTCGGTTCCACCCTCGCCGCCGCAGCTGCCGGCGCCGCAGGAAGCCTCGCTGCCCGCCTCGCCGCCGCCCTCGGTCGCGCCCTCGGTCGCGCCTTCGCCGCCGCCTTCGGTCGCGCCGGAGCAGGACGCCTCGCCGCTGCCGCTGCAGGACGCTTCGCCGCCGCCGGTCTCGCCACCGCCGGTGTCGTCGGCGGCTTCGCTGCTTCCGCCGCCACAGCCGTAGGCCGTGAGGCCGAGGGTCCCGGCCGCGATCGCCACCAGCTGGGTCTTGAGCTTCGTGTTCATTCCAAATCTCTCCCCAAGTCCCTACCTGGACTCGAAAATGGTCGCCGTTTGAATTTCCGAGCCGGCGACGTTCACCTGAGGTCGACGCGCATTCTACGCCACATCGGGGTCTCGGTTACAAGCCCCTTGCGTCGATCGCGGCCAAGCCCGCGAAACGCCTCAGATCGAGGGCGGCAGGAGGAGCGTGTACGCGCCCGCGGCGTCGGTGGTGGTCCGGCCGACGAGCACCGCGCGGACGTTCCCGTCGGGGTCCTCGATCACGGCGTAGGCGCGGACCTCGCCCTCGGCGACGGGCTGGTGCGCGCCCGCGACGAGCCAGCTCGCGCTGCCTGTGATCGGCACGGGGTTGTCGAGCTCGTACACCGTGCTGAGCGGCGCCATCGAGCCACCGATCGCGACTTCGCGCTCGATCCGCCACGGGAAGTTCGTCTCGGCCGGCGGCTCGATGACGACGTCGTACAGGCCGACGTCGAGGCGCAGGTCGAAGAGGCCCATCGGATCGGTGGTCGTCTGGCTCGAGCGCGCCTGGAACGCGACCGCGTCGAGCGTGCCCTCGCGGTCGCTCCCGAGGGTGCGCGCCTCGACGCGCGCGTCGATCATCCGCATCCCGGACGTCGTCTGCACCGTGCCTCCGAACCGCGCCCGGGACGGCACCGTGAAGAGCTGGCCGTTCGCGTCGCTCCCGAGCCGCTGCTCCGTGCGCAGGACCCCGAGCTCCGACTCGCTCTGGCTCGGCGTGACGACGATCTCGTAGGTCGCCGGCGCCTCCGCGTGACCGAGCAGGTCGACCGAGAAGCGGCCCTCCGCGTCGGTCCGCACGGTGGCCGTGTACGTGCCCGTGATGTTCGTCGACGGATCGGTGACGTCGCTCGAGGTGAAGCGCAGGCTCGCCTCGGTGAGCGGACGCCCGTCGGGCGACTCGACGGTCCCCGAGTAGGTGATGCGCAACGCGCCCACGTCCGGCGAGAGCACCTGAATCATCCCGTCGACCTCGGCGAGGGCCTCGGCGGGGCGCGTGTAGATCGGGCTCGGCCCGACCTCCTCGACGCGGTGCGGCGCGGGCGAGACGCGCAGGAACCACGCGTCGGTCGCGTACCAGAGCTCGACCGGGAAGTAGAGCCGGAAGAAGCCCGGATCGAGCTCCGGGTCCGTCGCGGTCACGTAGCGCGACGAGATGGTCCGGCCGCTCGTGCGATCGACGAGCTTCACGACGACGCCCGCCTGCCCGACGCCCGAGCGGTCCACGACGCGGCCCTCGAACACCGCGAGGCAGCCGGTGTCGGTCGACGGGTCCTCGCAGACCGGCGGGTAGCTCAGCTCGAGGAAGCCGTCGCCGCTCATCGGGGTCTCGTAGCCCAGCTGGAGGGGCGGGTAGCGCATCGAGTGCTCGCCGGTCGGCGTGACCGAGAGCTCGTGCTGGCCGGGCAGGATCTGCGTGAGGAACGCGGCGGCGCGACCGGCCTCCATCGGCGGAGGATCGGCCCCGCTCGAGGGGATCGTGATCGTCGTGGCGGGCGCCCCGGGGATCGCGCTCGGCCGGGTGAACGCGAGGTCCGCGGGGATCGGTGCGCCGTCGCTCCCGCGGACGATGCCCTGCACGATCACCCCCGGGACGAGCTCGAGGTCGCGCGCGAGGGGCCCCTCGACCTCGAACGGCTCGAACGAGATCTCCTGGACGCTGCCGCCGTACGGCTCGCTCGTCGGCCGGACCTCGAGCCCGATCCGCACCACGCGGCGCGAGTCCACCACGCACATGCCGAGCTCGACGTTGCAGCGCGCCATCGGGCACTCGCCGTCGGACGCGCACCGGTTCGCGGGCGGCCCGTCGACGACGGTGCCGCACCCCGTGGCGACGAGCGCCAGCGCGAGGACGAAGCGGCTCATGATCCGCCCGTGGCCTCGCAGCCTACGAGGCTGGGCGAGTCGTCGGGGTTGCGGAGCACGCGGAGGAACCAGGTCCCGCGGCCGAGATCGACCGGCGCGCTCGGGTCATCGGGATCGGGCGCAGGCACGGGATTCGTCACGTTGATGAAGGCGCGGGAGACGTGGAGCTCGATCACGCGGCAGGCCCCACCGCGGAGCGACGCCTTGTCGACCTGGAATTCGATCCGGCGCACCGCGGTCCCGTTCGGTGGGATCCGGATCTCGTTGATGATCGGGAGGTTGATCGTCGAATCCGGGTTGTGATCGAGGAAGACCCGCGTATCGAGCTCCTGATCGATGTCCGGGTCCCGCACGAACGCTACGAAGGTGACCTGCGACTCGACACCTCCGTCGGGGGAGGACTCGCACTCCTCGAGGCAGACGTCGCGGAACCGGTTCATCGGGTAGCCGGGATCCTCGAGGACCACCGGCGGCGTGTTCCGAGGCGAGTCGTAGTCGGGATCGCGGACGAGGATGCAGCCCATGAAGGTCGAACAACCGAGGAGCACGAGGGCGGCTCGGCTCATCGACGATCCAAGTGCAAGGCGAGTGCCACGAAGCGCCGACCGCCGGGGAAGCCCCGTATCGGGCTCAATTCTCGGCATCCGCGAACGCGGCTGGGTCTTGGGCTGCGACATCGATGTCAGGCCCGACGCGAGCCGGGGCGCGCGCGCGCGATCACTCCTTGGCCGTACCGCTCGTCGGCTCGGGCGCGTCGGGCTCTCTCTCCAGATACCGAAAGATCGTCCGCGGGTCGACCCCGAGGTCGCGCGCGGTCTTCGTCCGGTTGCCGTTGTTGCGCTCGAGCACCTCGAGGATGTAGCGCCGCTGGAAGTCCTCGCGCGCCTGCGCGAGCGACTGGATCTCCGCGAGCGCCTCCGGAAACAGATCGAGATCCTCGGGCCCGACGAGCGTCTTCTCGCACAAGACGATCGCCTTCTTGATCCGGTTCTCGAGCTGTCGGACGTTGCCCGGCCAGTCGTACTTCTTGAGCGCGATGAGCGCGTTGGGCGTGAAGCCCTTCACCTTGCTCCCGAACTCCTCCGAGTACTTGTTGAGCAGGTACTTCGCGAGCAGGACCACGTCGTCGCCCCGCTCCCGGAGGGCCGGGAGGTGCAGGTTCACGACGTTGAGCCGATAGAAGAGGTCTTCGCGGAAGTTCCCCTTGCGGATCTCCTCCTCGAGGTCGCGGTTCGTCGCCGCCACGACCCGGATGTCCACCGGCTCGGGCTTGGTCTCGCCGACCTTCACCACGATCTTCTCCTGGAGCGCCCGCAGCAACTTGACTTGCAATGCGACGGGCATCTCGCCGATCTCGTCGAGGAAGAGTGTCCCCCCGTCGGCGGCCTGGAACTTCCCGTTGCGCGTCGCGACCGCGCCGGTGAACGCCCCGCGCACGTGCCCGAACAGCTCCGACTCCATGAGGTTCTCGGGGATCGCGCCGCAGTTGACCACGACGAACGGCTTGTCCGCCCGCGGGCTCCGGCGGTGGATCTCTCGCGCGATGAGCTCCTTGCCCGTCCCGGTCTCGCCGGTGACGAGGACGTTGATGTTCGTGGCCGCGACCTTCTCGACCTTCACGAACACGTCGGCGAGCGGCGTGCAGCTCCCAATGATGTCCCCGAAGCGCCGATCGTCGAGCTGCTCGGCGAGCGCGTCGTAGTCCGTCTTGAGCTGATCGAGGAGCAAGGCGTTCTGCAGGATCAAGGACGCCTGGCCTGCGAAGATCGTGAGCACGTCGAGGCTCGACTCCTCGAAGAGGTTCCGCACGTCGTCGTTGCCGACGTAGAGGATCCCGAGGAGCTGCCCCTGCGCGATCAGGGGCGCGCACATCACGCTCGCGAGCTGGAGGTTCATCACGCTCTCCGCGCTCTTGAACTGCGTGTCGTGGAGCGCGTCGCTGACGATCAGCTGCTTGCGCATCTCGATCACCTTGCGGAGGATCGAGTCGCTGAGGTGGGCCACCGCGTCGGGGAGGTCCTGCTGAGCGAGGTTGCGCGCCACCGTCACCCGCGGCTGACCCTCCTCGATCAGGATCAGGAAGCCCTTCTTCGCGTGGGTCACCTCGATGATCGCGTCGAGGAGCGCCGCGAGCTGCTCGTCGAGGTCGGTCGAGCTCATGAGCCGCTCGGAGAACTCGTGGAGCTTGCGCAGGCCCGCGAGCTCGGCCTCGAGATCGGGGCCGCCGTCGTCGTCATCCTCGAGCCCGGCGGTCTCGTCGAAGATCGAGAATTGCAGCTCGACGTCGCCGACGGTGATCCGATCGCCGTGGAGGATCTTCCCGCGGCGCTTCTTCTTCCCGTTGATCTTGAGCTCGCCCTCGCGGTCGACCTCGGCGAGGGTGAATTCCTTGCCGTCGAAGACCACCTGCGCGTGGTACTCGGCGAGGCTCGGCTCGCGGATCGCGACGTCGTTCCCGCCGGCCCGGCCGATCGACGTGATCTTCTTGTAGACCGCGAAGATCTGCGGGCGGCCCTCCGCCTTGATCCACTTGAGCGACGGCATCGGCGCAGCATACCCGTTCGCGCGGCTCAAGGCCCCGGGAACGGGCGTCCGAACACGAGTCTCCTTGGCCGGCGCGAGGAGGATCAGCACGGGCCCAGCCTAGGAATCGCGACGGTGCGCGCAGACGGAGCTACGCTCGCGCCATGACGCTTCGCACTCTCTTCCTCGCCGCGCTGTTGGCGCTCGGCGCCCCCGCGATGGCCGCCGCCGACGTGATCCCGCCGACCGACTCGGGCTCGGGCACGGACGCCGGCTCCGGCAGCGGCTCGGGCGGCGGCTGTGCGACGGCTCCGGCCGGCGGCAGCGCGCTCGCGCTGATCGGAGTCCTCGGCGCCGCCGCCGTGCTGCGGCGGCGGCGCACCTGAGCACCGAGCGATCCCGTCAGCTGCAGCCCATCGAGTTGCCGCAGTTGAGACACTTGTAGCAGGCGCCGTTGCGCACCGTGATGTGGCCGCACTGGTCGCACATCGGGGCATCGCCCATCATCTCGCCGAGCTGCTGGTCGAGCACGCTGCCGCCCGACTCGAAGCCGAACACGACCTGCTCGGCCGGCGTGATGTGAGCGGCCTCGGGCGGGATCGACGGGGACGCGCCCGAGACCTTGTGGGCGGCCTCGAGGTCCGTCGGGTTCTGCAGCTCGAGCTGCACCTCCTCCGGCGGGACCTGAGCGAAGTCGTACCGCTGGAGATACTCGACCCCGAGCACGCGGAACACGTAGTCGATGATCGAGGTGGCGAACTTGATGTTCGGGTGGCCCTGCACCATCCCGCCCGGCTCGAAGCGCGTGAAGGTGAACTGATCGACATAGCTCGACAGGGGCACCCCGTGCTGCAGTCCCATCGATACACTGATCGCGAAGCAGTTCATCAGCGAGCGGAACGCGGCGCCCTCCTTGTGCATGTCGACGAAGATCTCACCGAGGCTTCCGTCGTCGTACTCGCCGGTGCGCAGGAACACCTTGTGGCCGCCGATCCGCGCCTCCTGCGTGAAGCCCTTGCGCTTCTTGGGCAGGCGATGGCGGACCGTCTTGGGCGGGGTCAGCTCGTGCTTGGGGGCGGGCGCCGCTGCGGGCTTGGCGGCCGCCTTCTCGACGTCCTTGTCCTTGCCCTTGTCCTCCGAGCCCGAGCTCAGCGGCTGGCTGGCCTTGCATCCGTCGCGGTAGAGCGCGACCGCCTTGAGGCCGAGCTTCCAGCCTTCGTAGTAGATCTTCTCGACGTCCTCGACGGTCGAGTCGTTCGGCAGGTTGACGGTCTTGCTGATGGCGCCGCTCAGGAACGGCTGGGCCGCCGCCATCATCCGCAGGTGCGACATCGGCTCGAGGAAGCGCTCGCCGTGCTTGCCGCAGCGGTTCGCGCAGTCGAACACCGGCAGGTGCTCGGGCTTGAGGTGGGGCGCGCCCTCGATGGTCATTCGCCCGATCACGACGTCGTTCAGCTCGTCGAGCTGCGCGCGGGTCAGCCCGAAGTGCGCGAGCAGGTTGAACCCCGGCGCGTTGTAGGTCTCGGGCTTGATTGCGAGCTTGGTCATCGTGTCGGGCCCGAGCACCCAGGGGCTCAGCGCCTGCGACACGTCGAAGACCCCGGGCAGCGCCTTGTCGACCTTCTCCAGATCCGCCGGCGTGAGGCCCCGCGCCAGCAGGTCTTTGCGGTTGATGTGCGGTGCGCCCGTGAACGTGTTCGTGCCCGAGACATAGCCGATGATGTCGGCGATCTGCGCGTCGGAGTACCCGAGCTTCGCCAGCGCGCCGGGCACGCTCTGGTTGACGATCTTGAAGTAGCCACCGCCCGCGAGCTTCTTGAACTTGACCAGCGCGAAGTCCGGCTCGATCCCGGTCGTGTCGCAGTCCATCAGGAGCCCGATCGTGCCGGTGGGCGCGAGGACGGTCGCCTGCCCGTTCCGGTAGCCGTGCGCCTCGCCGAGCTCGACGGCCTGATCCCAGTCGACGCGCGCGGCCTGGACCAGGGCGCTCGGCACCCCGGTGCTCCCCGTGCCCACGACGCCCGGCCCACCCTTGCGATCGATCGCGTACGCGGCGTCCCGGTGCTTGCGCATCACGCGCAGCATCGGCTGGCGGTTCCTCATGAACCCGTTGAAGGGACCCTTGCTGGCCGACATCTCGGCGCTGGTCCGGTAGGCCTGGCCGCACATGATCGCGGTCAGCGCCGCACACCAGCTGCGGCCCTCGTCGCTGTCGTAGGGAATGCCGAGGCGCATCAGCACGGTGCCGAGGTTGGCGTAGCCGAGCCCGAGCGGCCGATAGTCGTGGCTGTTCTTCGCGATGCGCTTGGTCGGGTACGCGGAGTGATCGACGAGGATCTCCTGCGCCATGAACACGATCCGGACCGCGTGACGGTAGCCGTCGACGTCGAAGTCACCACGTTCGTCGAGGTACTTGACCAGGTTGATCGACGCGAGGTTACAGGCCGTGTCGTCGAGGAACATGTACTCGGAGCAGGGGTTCGACGCGTTGATGCGGTCGCTGTTCGGGCACGTGTGCCAGTCGTTGATCGTCGAGTCGTACTGCAGGCCCGGGTCGGCGCAGCCCCACGCGCTCTCGCCGATCTTCCGCCAGAGCTCGCGCGCCTTGTACGTGTCGCAGACCTCGCCGGTCGTGCGCATGCGCGTGGCCCACTCTCCGTCCTGCTCGACCGCGCGCATGAACTCGTCGGTGACACGGATCGAGTTGTTCGAGTTCTGCCCGCTGACCGTGTGATAGGCCTCGCCGTTGAAGTCCGCCTCGTAGCCCTGCGTGATCAGCGCGCGCGCCTTGCGCTCCTCGCGGACCTTCCACTCGATGAAGTCGACGATCTCGGGGTGGTCGAGGTCGAGGCAGACCATCTTCGCCGCGCGGCGAGTGGTCCCCCCGCTCTTCGTCGCGCCGGCCGCGCGATCGAACACCTCGAGGAAGCTCATGAGCCCGCTCGAGGTGCCGCCCCCGCTGAGCTTCTCCTGCCGGCCGCGCAACGCGCTGAAGTTCGTGCCGGTGCCCGAGCCGTACTTGAAGAGGCGCGCCTCGGTCTTCACGAGGTCGTAGATGCTCATGAGGTCGTCGTCGACGGCCTGGATGAAGCAAGCCGAGCACTGCGGGTGCTCGTACGCGTTGGTGGTCTCCATCACCTCGTCGCGCGTCGAGTCCCAGTACCAGTTCCCGCCCTGGCCCTCGATGCCGTAGCGCTGGTAGAGCCCGAGGTTGAACCACACCGGCGAGTTGAACGCTGCGCGCTGCGTGATGAGGAGATACGCCAGCTCGTCCTCGAACGTGTCGGCGTCCTCCTTGGTCGCGAAGTACCCGCCGAGCTTCTCGCCGGCCTCGCGGACCGTGTGCGCGATGCGGTGGACGAGCATCTGCGCGCTCGTCTCGCCCTTCTTCGGGTCGCCGTGGATCCCCGCCTTGCGGAAGTACTTGCTCACCGCGATGTCGGTCGCGAGCTGCGACCACGCGCGGGGGACCTCCGCGCCGCGGAGCTCGAACACCACCGAGCCGTCCGGGTTCGTGATCACGCTGTCGCGCCGCTCGTAGTCGATCGCGCCGAGCGGATCGGCTCCCGCGCGCGTGTGCCGGCGTCCGAAGCGGAGGCCGGGCCGCGCCCGCTCGCCCTCGGTCCGTCCGTTGCCCGTGTCCATCCCCGAGTCCTTCACCGTCCGAAAGTCCATCGACACTGTCGTCCTCCCGCCATCGACGCGCATCCGCGAGCGCACGCACCCCAGCCGCCCCGGGCTCGGGCCGAGCTCGGGCAGACCCCTACTCTTCGGTCGGCCCCACGCGCGACCGAACCTACGAGCCGTTGGGATGCCGCCAACTGGCACCCCCCACCCGTAGTGCTGAGAAGGGTCGGGTTACCGGGACGTGAACGCCGGGTCAAGGCCCTCTTTCGCGCGCGGATCACTTTTTTGTTTTTCCAAGTCATTTCAGCCTCTTGTGTGGTGTATCAACGGACCTGCCGAGCGGGTCGGAGCGCTCGTATCAGAGAAGAACCGAGCGGCATGGGAGGTCACGTAAGGTCATGGCGTGAACAGTACAATCCCTAGTGGGCCGCCCAAAAAAAACGGCAGATGTTGTGGCGATGCACCTGTTCAGGGTTCGGCTCGACCGCGAAACCGCGCAGGCATCATCGAGGATCAGACACGACCCGGCCCCCCGACGGATCCGTCGGACGATCGCGGGGTCAAGTGCTGGAAATCAGGGCGGACTCGCGTCGCACCGGCGGTCTCTTGGGAAGTATCGCCCTGCGCAGAAGTCGCCACGTGGCCCGCGGAACGAGGCAAACGTGTGACAGTCTCGTGACGGGGCAGCCCGTTGCGTGGGGAGCGCGCGGCGAGGTACAAGGCGGGCCGGTCGGCGAGGGCCGGCCAGGGGAGTGGTTCATGCAGCCTCAGCAGCCGATGCACCCGCCAGCGGCGCCCATCGCGACAATCCCGGTGCCCGTCGCGGCGCTCGCGTTGCAGCACGAGATCACGCACGGGCCGTCGTTCGCGATGCTGCGGGTCGACCTCCAGCCGGGCCAGGTCCTCATCGCGGAGGCGGGCTCGATGGTCGCGCGCCACAAGCACGTGGGCATGGACGTGAAGATGAACGCGGGCTCGAACCCCGGGTTCTTCGCCAAGCTCAAGGCCTTTCTCGTCGCGCTCATCCGCAAGTTCGTCGGGGGAGAGACCTTCTTCGTGAACCACTTCTCGGCGGCGCAGCCGGGGAGCGTCTGGGTCGCGCCGACCCTGAGCGGGTGGGTCCAGTACCGCCGGATGCAGGGCGAGACGCTGACCCTGTCGACGGGCGCGTACCTCGCGTCCTCGGGGCCGCTCGAGATGACGATGAAGTTCGGGGGGCTGAGGTCACTGCTCGCCAAAGAGGGCGCGTTCTTCCTCCAGATCCGCGGGCACGGGGATCTGTGGTTCAACAGCTACGGGGGCATCACCCCGATCGAGGTGAACGGCTCCTACGTCGTCGACAACGGCCACCTCGTCGGCTTCGAGGGGAACCTGACCTTCGACATCAAGACGGCCGGCGGCGGGATGATGGGCTTCATGGCCTCGGGCGAGGGTCTGGTCTGCCAGTTCAACGGGCAGGGCCGGGTCTACCTCCAGTCCCGCAACACCGCGACCCTCGTGGACTGGCTCACCAAGCTCATGGGCGGCTGAGAGGAGAGACTCCGAGATGCCTCACTTCGAGATCGGTTACCGGCCCGCGCACTCGCTCGCCAAGGTCCACCTCCAGGCGAACGAGTCGCTCGTCGCGGAGTCCGGCGCGATGGTCGGCATGAGCACGAACGTCCACATGCAGACGCAGTCGACCGGCGGGCTCATGGGCGGGCTCAAGCGGATGTTCGGCGGGGAGTCCTTCTTCCGCAACACGTTCACCGCGCAAGGCGGGCCCGGCGAGGTGCTCCTCGCGCAGGCGCTCTGCGGAGACATGGCGGTCCTCGACATGACCCCGCAGGGGTTCTTCATCCAGAATTCGGCCTACATCGCGTCGACGCCAGACGTGCAGGTCGAGACGCAGACCGGGGGCTTCAAGGGCTTCTTCAGCGGCGCGGGCGTCTTCATCCTGAAGGCGACCTCGCAGCAGCCGGGGCAGGTCCTCGTCGGTGCGTTCGGCGGGATCCAGGAGCTCCGCTGCGAGGGCAACCTCGTGATCGACACGGGGCACCTCGTCGCGTGGGACGGCACGCTCACGTACACCATCGGCAAGAGCGGTGCGGGCTGGATCGCGTCCTACCTGTCGGGCGAGGGGCTCATCTGCGACTTCCAGGGGCAGGGCCGCATCTGGATCCAGTCGCGCAACCCCGTCGAGTACGGGCAGACGGTCGGGGGCATGCTCCCGCCGAGGAAGGGCTAGCACGATGCGCTACGAGCTCTTGGACAAGCCCGACTTCTCGATGGTCAAGGTCACCTTCGACGCACCGGGCGAGAAGATGGTCGTCGAGTCGGCCGCGATGGTCGCGCGGAGCGCCGCGATGAGCATGGAGACGAACATGCGCGGCGGGCTGATGGCGGCCGCCAAGCGCAAGCTCCTGGGAGGCGAGAGCATCTTCCAGAACACGTTCACGGCGTCCGCGCCGGGCGAGACGCTCTACTTCGCGCCCGCCCCGGAGGGCGACGTGGAGGCGCTCGAGCTGAACGGGACCTACTCGCTGATGATGAGCTCGGGCGCGTTCCTCGGCAGCGCGCCCGCCATCAACCTCGACACGAAGTGGGGCGGCGCGCGCGGCTTCTTCAGCGGCACCGGCTTGTTCCTCCTCAAGGCCGACGGTCAGGGGCCGGTGTTCTTCTCGTGCTACGGCGGCCTCCACGCCGTCGACATCGGCCCCGCGGGCTACATCTGCGACACGAGCCACGTCGTGGCCTTCACGAGCGGGCTCACCTACACGGTGCAGCGCGTGGGCGGGATGAAGAGCCTGTTCTTCAGCGGCGAGGGCCTCGTCTGCAACTTCCAGGGACAGGGCCGGCTGTGGATCTCCACGCGCAACCCCTCTCAGCTGGCGAGCTTCGTTTACCCCTACCGGCCGGTCCAGCGCTCGAACTGAGGCCGCGTGGGGGGGCGGCTCGCGCTGGTGGCCCTCGCGACCGCGCTGCCGCTCGCGGCGCCGAGCCCGGTCCGCTCGCAGGCACCGGGCACGGTGCGCACCATCGCGCGCGTCATCGCGTCGGGCGATGTGGACGGCCGCTTCGTGCGGCCGGTCTGCGATCGCGAGGACACGCTCGTGCCTTCGGATCACGCGGCGTTCACCTTCGCGCTCCGGCGCAACGCCGCCGACCCGGATCATCCGATGGTGATCGACACGGGCGGGCTCCTCTCGCCGCACGGCGTCGCGCGATTCAGCGCGCAGCGCAGGCCCCGCGCGCTTGCGCGGCTCGTGCGAGATCTCGGGTACCGCGCGCTCGCGCTCGGGCTCAACGATCTGGCGGCGCCCCGACGCGCGACGACGGACGTGGTCCGTGAGCTGCGGGCGCACGGGATCCCGATGCTCGCGTCGAACCTGCGATGCGACCCGCGCGCCGAGGCCTTCTGCCGCGAGCTCGTGGACGCGAGCGACGGGATCTCGATGCACCGCGTGCACGGCCGGCGGATGGCGGTCATGGCCGTGCTGCGCCCGACCGCGACGGGCCTCATCTCCGCGGAGCGCGCGCTCGGGATCCACCTCGAGGATCCCGTCGCGACGATCGCGCGCTTCACCCGCATGGCCCGCACGCAGGGCGCGGACATCGTGCTCGCCGTCGTCGACGATCACGTCGAGGGCGGCGCGCTCGGCCTCGCGTCGCAGCTCCCGCTGGACGCGCGCCCCGACTTGATGCTCGCGAGCGGTCAAGACGACTTGCTGTTTGC
This sequence comes from Sandaracinaceae bacterium, assembly GCA_041918555.1. GTDB lineage: Bacteria > Myxococcota_A > Polyangia > Polyangiales > Sandaracinaceae > JACKEC01. The sequence continues at coordinate 6,502 of JAYRVK010000224.1, read as the reverse complement.
GCGCCCGCAGACCGTGCGTCCGGTGATCGTCGGCGCGCCGGAGAACGACGGCGTCGAGGTCCTGATCCGCGAGAGCCTCGAGATGCGCGACGGCTACGAGTTCTTGGCGCAGCCGCTCGAAGGGCGCGGCATCTCGGTGGCCGAGCCGATCCCCGCGTGGATCGACGCGATCGGCCGCGACTACTGCGCGGAGTGGGGCCGACCGCTCGCCGGGGCGCCCCTCGCGGAGCCCCTCGACGTCGATCAGATGCTGCTCCTCGGGGGGCGCATCCTGCGCGAGGCCGCCGGGGCCGACGTGGCGATCCTCAACCGGCAGGCGCTCGACACGCGCTGGACCCCGGCGCGCGCGGGCTCGCTGAGCGCGAGCGACGTGTACATCGCGCTCGAGTACGACGAGCCGCTGCAGGTGGCCGACGTCGACGAGCGCTGGCTCGAGCGGCTCGCCCGGAACGCTGTGGGTCGCGGGACGCTCGTCACCCCCGGGCTGACGTGGACGGGGACCGGTCAGGAGATCGACGTCCAGGTGGGCGGCCACGCGGTCGAGAGCCGCGCGCGCTATCGCGTGGTCACCATCCGCTTCCTCTCGGCGGGCGGGGACGAGGGCGCGCTGCCGCCGCTCGGTCACCTCGGCCGATGGCGCGCGCTCGGCGAGGCGTCGCTGCGCACCTCGACGCTCGAGTTCCTCGAGGAGCCGCGCGAGGAGGATCCGAGGGGGGCGCTCCCCGCGCCGGACGACACGCTCGAGTGGCGGTTTCGCGCCGACGCGGACCTCTTGTTCTCGGGCTCGAGCATCGACAACCCGCGCCAGCGCTGCACGGAGGAGATGCGGGCGAGCGAGCCCGAGCGCTGCGACGCAGAGGGCTTCGTGACGACCGACGGTGCGCGCGTCCCGGCGTACGACGCGACGCAGCTGTCGCTCGCGGACGTCATCACCTTCGGCCTCAACGTGACCCTCGCGGCAGACGCCGCCGCGCCCGATTGGACCTGGCAGAACAGCGGCAGCTTCCTCTACCGGACCGCGTGGACGGAGCCGCGCGGCAGCACCGGCTCCGCGTTCGTCGAGGCCGCCGACCAGATCCGCGCGCGCTCCACGCTGTCGTGGCGCGGCCTGCGCCAAGGCACCGATCAGTGGTACCTGCCAGACCCGACCGCCGAGATCTTCGTCGAGAGCGAGTTCACCGAGCCGGTGGGGCGTGGCTACCACTGGTTCCTCACGCGCCCGACGGCGGGGTTTCGCTTCCAGCTCGCCGACGAGCTGCAGGTGCAGATCAACGGGGGCTTCCAGGTGCAGCCGCTCTCGCCGGAGCGTCAGGTCGAGGGCGGCTTCGGCGCCACGATGACGCTGGCGCCCTGGGACATGATCCAGCTCGATCGGCAGTTCGCGCGCCTCGGGTTCACGTTCGACTACTTCCTCGCGTTCTCCGACGCGCTGGCGCGCGGGACGTTGCGCGGGACCGTCGACGCCGCGTTCGACCTCGCCGGGCCGCTCGCGCTGACGGTCCAGACGAACGTCTACCTCCAGCACCAATCGACGCAGGACGTCGGCGCGGCGATCAGCGTGTCGGCTGGGATCCGCCTCGGCTACCTCGGACGCGCCGTCGGCCCCTGAGGTGCTATGGTCCGCCGCCGGAGGAGAAGGATGCTTCGTAAGGTGCTCTTTGGGCTCTTCGTCGTGCTCGCCGCGGGCTGTGGCAACGGGGTCGGCAACGACGGCGCCAACGTCGGCGGGAGCTGCGTCGTCAGCAGCGACTGCTCGGTCCTGTCGCGGTGCCTCACCGGCGCGGACTGGCCCGAGGGCCACTGCGCGAGGGCGTGCGAGACGACCGCCGACTGTCTCGAAGGGTCGGTCTGCGTCGACGCCGAGGGCGGCGTGTGCGTGGTCGACTGCAGCGAGTGCCGCGGCGACGACGGCTACTCGTGCGTTTCGTACCCCGCGCGCGGCGCCGGCGGGACCGTGATGGGCTGCGGCGTGGCCGAGTGATCGGCTCAGCGCTCGTCGTCGGGCTCGGCCCGCTCGGCGAGCGTCTCGTTCAGTGACCCGAGGCGCGGCGGCGCGAGGCGCGTGTCACGCAGCTCGAAGCTCGCGATCCGTGACAAGAGCTGTTGCACTTGGATCGCGAGAGCGCCGACGTCCGGCCGCAGATCGGGGTCCTTGTCGAGGCCCGAGAGCACCAGCCGATCGAACGCGGCCGGGAGGTCCGGCGCGTGCGCGCTCGGCGGCGCGGGCGTCGCGGACATCACCGCGGTGAGCACCTCCATGAAGTGCCGGCCTTCGAACGGACGGCGGCCCGTCGCCATCTCGTAGAGGAGCACGGAGGCGGCCCACGCATCGGCCTTCGCGTCGACGCGGGTCCCGATCGCCTGCTCGGGCGAGAGGTAGGCCGGCGTCCCGAGCACCTCGCCGCGCTGGGTGAGCTGAGACTCGTTGGACACGGCCTCGAGTCGGGCCACGCCGAAGTCCACGATCTTCGCGACGTTCTCCTCGGTGACGAGGACGTTGTCGGGCTTCACGTCCCGATGGATGACCCCCGCGCGGTGCGCCTGCTCGAGACCGGCGAGCACCTGCGCGCCGATGTGGAGCGCCTCGAACGGGCGGAGGCGGCCCTCGCGCGCGATGCGGTGCGTGAGCGCCTCGCCCTCGACCAGCTCCATGACGAGGTACGGCAGCCCGCCCTCGGTGAGGCCGGCGTCGAAGATCTGGACCACGTTCGGGTGCTCGACGCAGCCGACGGCGCGGGCCTCGCGGAGGAACCGGTCGTAGACGCGCGGCGTGTCGGCGAAGCTCTGGCGGAGCACCTTGATCGCGACCTCGCGGCCGAGCGCGGGCTGGCGCGCGCGGTAGACGCGACCGACCGCGCCGTGCCCGAGGAGGTCGAGCACCTCGTACTTGTCGTCGAGGATCTCGCCGACGAGCGTGGCGATCTCGTCGAGGGTCGCGCGATCCATGAGGTCGGTGATCTCGTCCTCGTCCGCGTCGAACGGCGCCCCGGTCACCGGGCAGTGCGTCGCCTCGGCGTCGTGCACGTCCTCGCAGTGCGGGCAGACCACGCTCAACGAGACGACTCTACCCGATCCTCGGTCACTCCGACGCGACGGCCGGCACGTCGAGGGGGCGGGGCGCGAGCACCGTCATGGCCTCGGGTCGCCCCAGCGGGTACGCGATCACGCCCAAGCCACGGAGCGACCCGCGCACGGTCCAGCGGAACGCCAGCGGGATGGTGCGATCGGTGCCCGCGCTCATCGGCGCGAGCCAGAGGCGCACGAACGCGGGGTCGCGCGCCTCCACACGGGTCACGCCCTCGACCTGCGCGAGGCGGGCCCGCAGCGCGTCGGTGGCCGCCACCCCGGCGGGGAGCGAGACGAGGAGCACGGTCGGCTGCGCGATCTCGACGTCCGCATGGACGGTGAGCTCGAGGCCCGCGCCGGTGACCGCGTCGCCGACGTCGCCGTCGATGCGCAGCGCGTACGGCCCGTCGCCGCGCGCGACGAAGTCCCGCGAGGCGACCGCCTCGACGCGCACGAAGGCCGCTCCTTCGGGCGCCTCCACGACGACCTCGTGCGAGCCACCCCTCGGGTCGAGCTCGACGACCCCGCGGCCGCCCTCGAGGGCCACGCGCTGGCGGCGCCCGTCGATCGAGACGTCGACCGCCGCGGCGTCGGCGCCGAGCAGACCATACGCGCCCCCCGCGAGGAGCCAGAACGCCAGCTCGCCGCCGGCGCGGATCGCCACGTGATCGCGGCCGAGCGCGCCCCGCGCCAGGCGCTCGGCCAGCGCGTCGCGGCCCGCCTGGTGGGCGGCCACCGCGAGCGCCGCGGTCGCCGCGAGCGACTCGAGGTCGGTGCTCTCGCGCTCGGACGGCACGACGCGCGCGCCGCCGTCCGGAGCCTCGGCGAGGTGGCGCTCCGCCGCCTCCAGCATCGCCAGGCCGTACGCGTCGCGCGGATCGGCGAGGAGGAGCGCCGCGGCGCTGCGGGCGAGCAAGCTCGGCTCCTCGGGGTGCGTGCGGATGGTGCGACGGAGGGCGACGCGGATCACGGCCGCCAGGCGCCCCACCGGGTCCTCGGCGAGCGCGCTCGCGTCGTCCATCTCCGGGACGCCGCCCGCGGCGAGCGCGGCGAGCGCGGCCGACGCGGTGCGGATCCCGTGCTCGTCGGGCTCCTGTCCGGTCGGGTCACCGAGCGAGTAGATCGCGCCGCGCAGGCGCGCGAGGGCCTGGCGCGCGTCCGCGTCATACCGGTCCGCGGAGGCCCACGCGACGGCGGCGCACGCCGTCGAGATCAGGAAGTCATCGCCCTCGACGAAGCCGTCCGGACGCTGCCGGCGCATGAGCATGGCCCAGAGCTCGGGGTCGGAGCGTCGGCCGGCGAGCGCGTCGGAGAACGCGACGATCGCCGGATCACGCTCGCGCAGATCGTCGAGGTCCGGATCCCCGGCGAGGGCCGAAGGCGCGAGCACGATCACGCGACCGCTCGCGAAGCGGGCGTCGGGTGGGCTCGACCAACGCACACGCCACGGTCGGCCGCGCGCGAGGCCCGCCGCGCGCACGCGCTGGGGGTGCGCGCCCTCGATCGTCTGGAGCGCCCACTCCACGCGGCGGACCGGGGCCTCGCCCGCGCCGGCGAGCTCGAGCCGCCCGCGCCCACGGGCCGGCGTGGCGCCCGGTACGAAGCGGAGCGTCATCGGCGCGGCCTCACCGGCGCCCACCGCCAGCGTGCCCGGGGCCTCGATCTCGACCCCCGGTCCCTGCGCCGAGGGCCGCAGCGAGAGCGGGGCGTCGGTCACGTTGGTGACCACCACGTCGAGCTCGACGGCCTCGCGCGTGCGAAGGAAGGGGGGCAAGTCGGCTTCCACGATCACGGGCGAGCCCGCGAGGGTGGACGCGAGCGCGGCGGCGCCGTGGCCCCCGTCGGTCCAGGCCCACACGACGGCGCCCCACGTTCGCGGCTCCTCGTCGAAGGTGAGGGCGACGGGGCCGCCGCCGGCGCCGAAGCGCGTGAGCGTCCCGCCGGCGCCGTCGCCCGGGTGGGCGGGGCGGCGCAGGCCGAGGGGCTCGGCCGGCGGCGTCACCACGCTCGGCAGACGGTTCCACAGCTCGGCCGCGCGTGCGCGCGCGGGCGCGCCCGCCTGGTACGGCACGTAGCCCGCCTGCGCGCGCGGCTCGACGCTCTGCAGGAGCTCCACGCTGGCGCGCCCGAGCTCGACCCCCTCGAGGCGCGCGACGAGGACGTCCTCGCCGACCGCCTCGGCGTAGGGCGTGCCGCTGCGAAGGACGCGCGCGGTGGGGTCCCACTGGTCGTCGGCGGTGCCGAGCCGGCCATCGGGACCGGCCGAGACGATCTCCCACGCGCCGAGCGGATCGACGAAGGTGAAGCGCGAGCGCCCCGCCCGCGTGGGCCGGAGCGCGAACGGGCGACCCCAGCCGTCGACGAGGTGCTGGCGGCCGATGGGCCCGACGCCCGGCGCGTACTGGTTCTCGAGCTGGCGCATCCACTCGCCCGGATCCCCGAGCCGGCTCCACGGCAGGTCGAAGCCGTGCGCGCTCACGAAGCTGCGGAGCGCGAGGATGAGGCGGAACAGCCGCTCGCGCGTGATGCGGCGCGCGAGGTTGTCGTAGGTCAGCGTCGCGTCGAAGCGCTGCAGCTCCTCGATCGTGAGCGGATCGCCCCCGAGGCCCGTCGCGCCGGCGGGACCGAGCTGCCCGCTCGCCGCGACCGACTCGAGGATCTGAGCGTTGAACGTGAAGCCGCGCGCCCCGGGAACCGCGACGTCGTCGACGCGCTCGGGCACGGACGTGGCGACGAAGGTCTCGAGCGCGCGGACGATGAGCGCGAGGCGGCCCGTGACGAAGCGGGCGCGCGAGCGCCACGGGTCGCGGAGGAGACCGCTCGCCAAGACGTCCCCGGGCGCGGGGCTCGGCACCGTGCGGTTGCCCCGGAGCACGGCCGGCGCGGCGTCGTCCGGCGCGACGCCCGCGGCGATCGCGGCCGCGAGCAGCGCGTCGGTGGCGTCGCCGAGCGGCAGGCGGAGATCACCGAGCGGGCCGTGGAGCCCCGGCGTCAAGCGCTCCACGAGGGCGAGCGCCTCGTCGATCGGGAGCGCGACGACGTAGGCGCTGCGCTCTCCGGCCGCGGCCCCGTCGAAGCCCACCGTGGCGGCGCCGCTCGGGAGGAGCTCGGCCCCGACCGTCATCGGATCGCTCGAGACGATCCAGACGCCGGTCACCCCGCCGCGGATCACCTCGCGCTGCGCGCCGAAGAGCGGCCGCGCGCGCACCCACACGAGCCCGCCCGCGTCGTCGGGGATCGGGACGCTCACCGTCCGCTCGTTCGGCGCGAGCCGCGCGGTGGCGATCGCGGTGGGGCCCTCGGGCGAGAGCACCGAGATCTCGACCGGGAGGCCCGCGGCGCCGGGGACGCGATCGACCTCGACCTCGAGGGCGGCGCCGGCGCGGATGATCGAGCGCGCGACGCGCACGCGCGCCGCGGCGTCCGGATCGAGGCC
>JAYRVK010000223.1:0-2157 GCA_041918555.1 Sandaracinaceae bacterium | reverse complement strand
TGATCATCGTCGCGCCGGCCACCCCGGCGGACGCCAAGGGGCTGCTCACCGCGGCGATCCGGTCGAACAACCCCGTCCTGTTCTTCGAGAACAAGCTGCTCTACGCGGCGATCGGCGCCGTGCCGGAGGGTGAGCACGTGGTGCCGCTCGGCGTCGCGCGCGTCGCGCGGCAGGGGCGCGACGTCACCATCGTGGCCGTGGGCGGCGCCCTCCTCGAGGCCGAGGAGGCCGCGCGCGAGCTCGCGCGCGAGGGCATCGACGCGGAGATCATCGATCCTCGGACCCTCGCGCCGCTCGACTTCGCCACCATCGCGCGCAGCGTCCGCAAGACCGGTCGCCTCCTGACGGTGGAGGACGCGCCGCTCGCCCACGGGCTCGGCAGCGAGGTGGTGGCGCGCGTGGTCGAGACCTCGTTCGGCGCGCTGCGCGCCGCGCCCCGCCGGCTCGGCGGCGCGGCGGTCCCCATCCCCTACGCGGCCTCGCTCGAGGCGCTCTCGACGCCGGACGTGCGGGCCGTGATCGACGTCGCGCGCGCCGTGGTGCGGGCGTGACCTCGAGCGCCGAGCCGTGGACCCTCGAGCGGTTCCGCCACGCCGCGTCCGACCGGTTCGAGGCGCTCTACTCCGAGCCGCGGCCGCTGCTCCCGCTCGCCGGGCTCTACCGCGGCCACGTCCTGTCGCGGATCGATCACGCGACCTCCCGCCGCGCGCTCTGGCGTTGGAGCCAGCGCGTGGGCTTCCAATGGCTGCCGTTCTGGGTCGACTTCGATCGGCGGCTCTGGTGCTTCGCCACCACGGCCTTCGGCCTGGGGCGCTTCGCGGCGCGCGCCGAGCGGTCCCGCTGGCGCGACACCGAGGCGTACGCCCTCCGCTACGACGCCTCTCGGCTGCCGCGGCCGATCCGGCGCGTGCTCTACGACGAGGTGAAGCCGCTCGACGAGCGCTGGATCCTCGGCCTGGGGGGGATCGACGCGGGGCGCGGCCGCGGAGACCACTTCCGCTTCGTGCTCGAACGGGTCTGAGCGAGGCGGCGCAGGCCCATTTCTCGAGGATCTTCAGCGCGAACGGCTATTCACGACAATCCCGCCCGGGAATCGCTTGAACGTGCCCTCCGGCCGCGCTAGCCTCAGCGCGTATGAGCACCGTCGGCCGGCTGTGGAAGCGCTCGCTCGCGGGTCGCCTGCCCGAGAACCTCGCGCGCGAGGTCGACGACTTCGAGGCACAGATCGAGCTGCGACGGCAGGGCAAGCTCGACGAGAAGGTCTTCGCCGAGACGCGGCTCCGCCGCGGCGCCTACGGGCAGCGCTACGACAACGGTCAGCGCCACGACGGCCTGCGCTCGCGCGAGCTGCGCTTCCCCTGCGGCGCCCTCACCAAGGGCCCGAGCACCGTGTGGGACGCGCCGGGCATGCAGCGCATCAAGCTCCCGTACGGGCGCATGTCGTCCGCGCAGCTCGAGGTGCTCGCCGAGGTCGCCGAGGAGCATTCGGACGAGATCCTGCACGTCACCACCCGGCAGGACATCCAGCTCCACTTCGTGCACATCGAGGACACGCCGACGATCATGCGACGCCTCGCCGCGGTCGGGATCACCACGCGAGAGGCCTGCGGCAACAGCGTCCGCAACGTGACCGGTTGCTCGAAGGCGGGCGTCTGCGGCACGGAGGCCTTCGACACGACGCCGTACGCCCACGCGCTCACGTGGTTCTTGCTCGGCCACCCCGACACGCAGGACATGGGTCGCAAGTTCAAGGTCGCGTTCTCCGGCTGCAAGACCGAGGCGTGCGCGTTGACGAGCATCCACGACATCGGCCTCGTGGCGCGCGTGCGCGTGGTCGACGGCCTCGCGCGGCGCGGCTTCGAGCTGTACGTCGGTGGCGGGCTGGGGCCCGTGCCGCAGCACGCGCAGCTCTTCGACGAGTTCGTGGCCGAGGAGGAGCTGCTCCCCCTCTCGCAGGCGATCTGCCGGGTCTTCGCGCGGCTGGGGGAGAAACAGAACCGCTCGCGGGCACGCATGAAGTTCCTGGTGGGCAAGCTGGGCGTCGACGAGTTCCGGAGGCTGGTCCTGGAGGAGCGCGCGAAGCTGCCCGTCGACGAGCGCTGGACGAGCTTCCTGACGACGGGAGAGCCCCCCGGTGACGGGCCCGCGCACGCGGGC
>JAYRVK010000222.1:0-3249 GCA_041918555.1 Sandaracinaceae bacterium | reverse complement strand
CCGTCGTGTTCGTCGGGCCGGTGACGACGCGCGCGCTCTTGCCCGCGAGCGCCGCGATCGCGCCCGGCACCGCCGCCGTCGCGAGCCCGTAGGCCGGCGGGAGCCCGCTCATCATCGCGTAGGCGAGGCACTGCGGCAGGCCCACGAGCGCCACCGTCAGCCCGGCGACGAGGTCGTCGCGGAGGGTCTCGCGATCGAAGAGCGACGACCTCTCGGGTGTGACGGCCGTCATGGGGGCGCAACCTCCACCGCACGTGCCAGCGCCACCGCGCGGACGGCGGGGCGTGCGTGCAACGCGATGCTACACGGGCTGCGACGTCGGGGGTTGCATCGCCGCGGCCTCGCGGCCGTCCCGGAGCGAGCTATGGTGCGGGGCGTGGAGCCGCGCGAGGTCCTGGGCAGCGCCATCACACCCGACAACGGGTGCATCGAGCTCGTGCGCGACGGCACCGGCTACTCGATCTTCACGGACGGCCAGGTCCTGATGCCGAGCCGGACGCACGGGTCCGAGGAGGCGATGGCGAAGATCGCGTGCAACCACATCGCGCATCGCGCGCGCCCGCGCGTGCTGATCGGCGGGCTCGGGATGGGCTTCACGCTGCGGGCCGCGCTCGATCACCTCCCGCCCGAGGCCGAGGTGACGTGCGCGGAGCTGATGGACGCGATCGTGGAGTGGCATCGCGGGCCGCTAGGGCCGCTCGCCGACCACCCGATCGACGATCCGCGCGTGACGGTGCGCGTGGCGGACGTGCAGGACCTCGTGAAGCAGCCCGAGGGCGGCTACGACGCGATCCTGCTCGACGTCGACAACGGCCCGATCCCGCTCACCGTCGTCGGCAACTGGTGGCTCTACGCGAGGGAGGGCCTCACGGGGCTGCGCGCGGCGGTGCGCCCGGGCGGGATCCTGATCGTGTGGTCGGCGGGGGAGGACGACCTGTTCCTCGAGCGCATGCAGCGCGCGGGCTTCCGCGCCGAGAGCGTGCGCGTCGCGGCGCGGACCGGGCGGCGCAAGCGCCGCGGGCGCCCCGGTCAACGTCACGTGCTGTTCATCGGGCGCCGCCGGTGACTCAGAGAGCGTCGATTGATCGATCGAGGCCAGGCCGGCGCGTAGCGCCGGCCGCTGGCCGAGGGGGCCCCCGCGCGAAGCGTGGGGAGCGAACGCGGCTCGCCGCGTTCGTACTGGGGTTGGGGGCCCCAGCGCGATTCACTCGCGCTGGAGGAAGGGGGTGAAACCCTCTTCGGCAACTCAGTAGCCCTCGAGGCCGTCGATCGGATCGTCGCTCGCCTCGGCGTCGAGCTGATCGTCGAGCTCGGGCACCGTGGATGGCTCGGCGGCGGGCCGCGCGGGCGCGGGTGCGCGCGGCGTCGTGCGCACGTCGCCCGGCGAGAAGCGGCGCATCTCGGGCGCGCGCGCCGGCACGAGGTCCTCGACCGGCGCGGGCTCCGGCGGCGCGGCGGCCCAGTCGGCGTCGGTGCCGAAGGGATCGCGCGGATCGCCGAGCCAGCGGCCGAGGCGGCCCGCGGGCGGCGCGCCGGTCCGCGCGACCCTCGGGCGCTGGATCGCCTCGAACGGCGGGCGCTCCTCGAGCGCCTCGATCGGCTCGGGCGGCGCGGCCCGATCGAGCGGATCGGTGCTCGGGAATTCCATCGGGTCGCGCGCCACGTCGCCGAGCTGGATCCCGAGGCCCGCGAGCACCCACACATCGGGGCCGAGGTGCTCGTCGAAGGTCACGTGCAGGTCGCCGCTCAGCGCGAGGATGCCGAAGCGCAGGCCTGCGCGCGTCGCGAGACCTGGGGCGACGAGCGCGTCGCAGCCCGCGAGGCCCCCCCCCTGCCCCGTCGCCACGCCGCAGGTCACGCTCGCGTCGAAGCTCGGGCCGGCGGCGATCTGGAAGATGCCGTAGCTCGCCTCGACCATCGCGGCGTTCCACCCGCGGAAGACGCCGAGGACGCGGTCGGGCTCGACGAACGCGCCGCCGAGCGCCTGGCCCTGCCAGTAGATCGCGACGTGCTCGTGGACGCGCGCGCCGAGCTGGAGGCGCAGCCCCCCCGCGCCGCCGTCGCCGCGGCCGACGAGACCGCCGTAGTCGAGGCCGAGCCCGAAGCGCAGGCTCGACTCGTAGGGCTGCGCGACCGCGGGCGCGGCGGGGAGGATCGCGAGGGCGAGGAGGGCGGCGAGGGCGCGGTGCATCGCCCGACCCGTTGCAGCGCGCGTGCCCCAGCATTCACGGGCCCGCGCGAGGTGCGGAGACGGCACGTCGCGCGTGCGGGAACCGCATCGGAGTGCGAGCTTTGCCGACCCGTGAACCGATCCGGACCTGGCGCGCATCGGACGTCCCGTGCACACGAGGTCGGTGGTCCTCTCCTCAGCCCTCGCAGCGCTCTGTCCGGCGCTCGCGGGCGCGCAAGACGCCTTGCCTTCTCCGTTCACGCTCGACGAGTCGACGTCGCGGCCCGAGCTCGCGACCCCCGCGTGGGTCGAGGCGCTCGAGTCGAGCGCGGGCGTCCCCCCGTGCGGCGAGGAGTCGTGGTGGGGCCGCTCCACGCTCGACGGCGGGCTCGCCTCGCGCCGCCGGCCCGCCTCGCTGCCCTGCCGCTCGATCTTCGAGTCGACGGTGCGCTTCGAGCTCGGCCTCTCGGGCGGCGGCATGATCGACCGCGGGGACGGCGGGATCGGCGCGCTCTCGGTGCAGCTCGGCGTGCGCTACCACGAGCTCGTCAGCGTCTACTACCAGGGCCACCTCCTCGGCGGCGGCTGGTCGCGCGGGGGGGGGCACACCATCGACGTCGCCTCGTGGCACGGCGCGATGCTGGAGCTCTCGCCGCACCGGATCTTCGCGGTCGCGGCGGGCCCGACGATCGACATCACCGCGGGCTGCGACCTCGACGTCGAGCAGCAGTCGGGCTGCTGGTATGCGTGGAGCTACGGCGTCTCGACGCGCGTCACCCTCTCGCTCGCGCAGGTCGACTCCACGGGCATCGTCGCGACCGGCGACTTCCACGTGAGCCTGATCGAGCCCGACCTGCGCGCGCTCGCGCTGTTCGGCCTCGGCTTCCGGCTCTGAGGGCGGGGACGCGATGTTGACAGTTGCCATGGCGATGCGGGCGCCCATGGCAACAGGAGCATGGGTCCCCGAGGCTCGCGGCGAGCTGACCATGGCGAATTCGGGGGTTTCTGGGGCCTCACGCGGGCCCGCGGGACGAATGTCAACATCGCGTCCCCGAAGACGGGACCGGGGACGCGATGTT
>JAYRVK010000221.1:0-5230 GCA_041918555.1 Sandaracinaceae bacterium | reverse complement strand
GAGACCCCGGAGGGGGCTCGGCGCGCGCGCAGCGAGACCGCGCAGCGGGCTCGCAGAGCCGCTGTAGAAGACCGCGCAGCGGGCTTCGGAGGCGCCCCCGACGCGACGCCTCTAGATCTAGAACGTCAGGCCGGTGCCCACGTCGACCTGCCACTGCGCGGGTAGATCCGTCGGCAGCGTTCCGTCGAAGTCGCTCGGGCGGGCCACGTCGAAGAGGAACGAGCCGAGCAGCGTGAACCACTCGTAGCGGATCTGGAGCCCGGCGCCGACCCGGGCACGGGTCGTGCGGATCGAGGGGAACACCACGTTGTGGTTGAGCTGCATCCCGTCGCCGCGGCAGTACGGCGGGCTCCCGCTGGTCGGCGTCGCGGGGTCGGGCTCGCACGAGTCGAACGCGCTCATGTCGCGATCGAGATCCACGAGCTCGGTGTCTGCGAACACCCACGCGACCTGCGCGAAGATCGACGGCGTGATCTCCACGCTGTTCCCGACGACGAAGGGCTCGCTGAGGATGAAGTCGATGCTCGGTACGGTGATGTTGAACTCGCCGTCGCCGAGCATCGTCTGCACCGCGGCGCGGATCGCGAGATCCGGGATCCAGCCGACGTCCTCGCGGAAGCCCTCCCAGAGCGCCCACCGGACCTCGAGGCCGAGCGTCCAGTAGGTCGAGTTCGCCATGTAGCCGATGTTCGTGCCGAGCTCGAACCCGAACGGCAGGCCCTTGCGCACGTTGAGCCGGCCCCACGCGAGCACGCTGTCGACGAAGCGCGAGCGGTTCGGGTCCATGCTCCCGCCGTCGCCCTCGACCGCGCGGTGCCAGTACTCCTGGTCGTTGTCGATCCCGGTGAGCCACGTCTCGAAGCCCACGTAGATCCCGCGCACGCCGCGCGTCCCCGCCTGCGTGAGGATCGGCGGCATCAGCGACGCCGTGAACTGCGTCATCACGCGGCGCCACGCGTCCTCGTCCATGCAGTAGGCGCGCGTGAGCGGCATGCCCTCGGACGTGAACGACGACGAGCACGGGGTGTCCGGGTTGCGGATCGGATCCTCGGCCTGGATGCGCAGGCGCGACAACGCGATGTTCATGTCCTGCGCCGACGCGCCCGAGGGCGCGAGCAGCGCGGCGCACAGGAGGATCGCGGGGATGCGTCGCACGATCACCAGGGACTTCCGGGCACCACGCTACCCAACCTCGCGAATCCGGGTCAAGGTCGGCGGCGCATGCCCACCGGCGACAAGCTGCGCTACCGCGCCGGGCCGCTCCCGTTCCGGATCGTCCTGGTCGAGCCCGAGATCCCGCCGAACACGGGCGCGATCGCGCGTACGTGCGTCGCGACCCGGACTCCGCTCCACCTCGTCGGAAAGCTGGGCTTCGACATCTCCGATCACGCGGTGCGCCGCGCGGGCCTGGACTACTGGCCCAAGCTCGAGCTCCATCGGCACGACGACTTCGACGCGTTCCGCGCCGCGTTCCCCGCCGCGCGGCCCGTGTTGTTCACCGCGGGCGCGACGCGGAGCTACCTCGACGCGGAGCTCACGCCCGGCGACGCGCTCGTGTTCGGGCGCGAGTCGGTCGGTCTGCCGCGCGCCCTCGTGGAGCGCTTCGAGGCCGTCGCGATCCCGACCGCCGGCGACGTGCGCTCGCTGAACCTCTCGAACGCGGTCTCGATCGCGCTCTACGAGGGGCTGCGGCGATCGGGCGCGCTGTCGGACACGTTCCTCGAGCGCGGTTGAGCGGCTCAGGGGCAGGCGCCGCTCGTCTCGCAGCCGTTCCAGTGGAAGCCGTCGCAGTTGTTCCAGCCCGCCTCGCACGTGACGACCACGCAGCGCGACGGAACCGATCCCGAGCAGCGACCCGTGAGCGCGTGATCGAGCCAGTCGTTGCACACGCTCACCCCCGAGCCCGCGGGCCCCGTCCCGTCCGGGCCGCAGTGGCACGTGCCCGGTGTCCCGCAGCCCTCGTTGGTGAGGCAGCCCTGCCCACACGCCCCGCAGTGCGATCGCGTGTCGAGGTACTGCTCACACCCGTTCGACGCGAAGCCGTCGCAGTCGTCGTAGAGCGTCTCGCAGCCCGTCATCGTGCACGTCCCGGTCGCGCAGCTCACGACCGTGTGGTCGATCGCGCAAGGAACGTTGCAGGCACCACAGTCCATCGATGTCCGGATCGAGCGCTCGCAGCCCGTCATCGCCTCGCCGTCGCAGTCGTCGAAGCCCGGGTCACACATGATCCGGCAGCTGCCGGCGCTGCAGTACGGGCTGCCGTTCGTGTCGTCGCAGGGCTGATCGCAGCCGCCGCAGTGCGCGGGATCCACGTCGGTGTCGACGCAGAGCGCGCCGCACCGCTCGAGGAGCGCCGGGCAACCGCTCACGCAGGTGTCGCTCGCGGTGTCGCAGACGGGGGTCGCGCCCATGCAGCGCCGGCCGCACATGCCGCAGTCGGTCGCGCTCTCGGGCGTCTCGCAGCCCGGCGACGCCGTGCAGTCGAACCAGCCCGGCTCGCACGCGCAACCGGACACGCCGCGGCAGAGCTGGTTCGCTGCGCAGGTCCCCTCGTCCGCGATGGTGTTGCAGTCGTCGTCGCGCCCGTTGCAGACCTCAGCGGTCGGGATGCACGACGGGCCCGCGTCGGTCCCCGCGTCGGTCCCCGCATCCGTGCCGCCGTCCATGCCGCCGTCCATGCCGCCGTCCATGCCGCCGTCCATGCCGCCGTCCATGCCGCCGTCCATGCCCGCGTCCGTGCCGCCGTCCACACCTCCCGCGTCCACCCCGCCCGCGTCCACCGCGCCTGCGTCGACCTGGCCCGGGAGCTCGACGCACCCGCGCTCGGGATCGCAGTAGCTGCCCTCGGGGCACGTCTCTAGCGACAGCGCGAAGCAGTCGCCCGCGATGCACGCCGACTGCGCGCACCGCGAGAGCGGCGGGCAGTCGGTGTCGGCCTCGCAGCGCGCGGCGCAGGCCGCGGGGTCGCGGTCGCAGGTCGGCGGCCCGCACACGCCGGTGCCCCGGCACTCGGTGAACGTGGGGTCGTCGCCGTCGGCCGGGCACTCCACGTCCTCGCAGAGCCGCGTGATCTGGAGCGTCGCCACGGTGTCCCCGCCCACCGTGACGAGCTCGCGGCGCTGCCCGAGCAGCCGGTCGTCGGGCCGCGCGCGCATCTCGACCCGGACCAGGTAGGTCCCCGGCGCGACGCCCGAGAACTCCGCGATGCGGCGGCTCTCGGACTGGTAGTCCATTCCGAACGTCGCGTAGTGGGGCTCCGCCGTCTCTTGCATCGCGCCCTCGCCCAGGTGCGCGCGCACGTAGTGGAACTCGACGCCGGGCACGAAGTCGGTGCGCAGGTCGACGTACACGGTGGACGTGTTGCCCGGACACCCTACGAGCCCGACCGCGAGGAGCACGAACACCAGGCGCTTCACGCGCGGGAGCATACGCCGAGTCCACGCTCAGAGCACCGCGTCGTACCGGTACGCGAGCTTGAGCGTCACGCGCTGCTCGAGGGCGGGCTCGGCCTGGGAGGCCTGGGAGAGATCGACGTCCGCGCGGTACACGAGGAAGAGATCGCTCCCCGGCAGGTACCGCCAGCGCAGGCGGCCCATGCCGATGAGGCGCTCGGTCACCGAGTTCCCCTGGCCGACGAGATCGATCACGACCCACGGCGACGGCGTCACGCTGATCACCGAATTGACGGCGAGGGTCGGGATCGCGTCGCGCCCGGGGAAGTCGAGGAGCGCGCCCACCGCCGTCACCGAGCCGCGCACGTGCGGACCGAAGGCCGCCGCGAGCTCGACGCTCGCGCGGTAGTCCGCGCCGCCGAAGAACGCGTTCTCGGCCGTGTGCTGCAGACCGACGACCGGGTTGCGCCCCTCCGGGGACCACACACCCGCCTGCGCGCGTACGCCACGGTACGGGCCCGCCTCGATCACCAGGTCCTCGAGCAGCTCGAAGGGCTCGCTCACCACATCCTGCACGTAGTCGGCGTTGGCGCTCACCGTCCACCGCTCTTCACTCTGGATCGACGCCTGCCAGCCGCCCGCGACGCGGAGCACCTCGTCGAGCGTGTCGCTCGCGACGATCTCACCGCTGAGCCCGTAGTCCATCTGCCGCACCCCGCGCGTCGGCGTGCGCAGGACGACCGGCACGGCCGCGCCGACCTGGAACACCGCCGGCCGCCGCACGAAGCCGAGCTCGGGGTCGAAGCCCTCCTGGATGTAGAGCGCGGTCGCGCGCGGCATCCACTGCTCGCCGCGCCACTGCACGTCGAGCCGGCCCGCGAGCCCCTCGGTGGCCTCCTCACCGTCGGTCGACGCGAACGCGCCGAAGCCGCGGATCTCGAGGCGGTCACCGTCGAGGGCGCGGATCAGTCCGTCGACGCCGACCGTGTGGTGAGCCCGCGGGTCGACGCCGTCGAAGAGGCCGCCAGGGCCCGAGACGTCGGTCCGCGACGCGTACATCGCGCCCACGTAGGACGCGGACCCGAAGTTCGCGCGCACGCGCGCGACCCCGTAGTTCGCGGCCTCGCGATCGGCGGTGGCCGCGGTCGCGACGTCGAGCAGGCCGAACGACAGGAAGCCCTCGCGGCCGTAGAGCTTGAGGCCGCCGAGGATCGGCACGGGGCGCGCGGCGGCGTCCAGGCCGATCCGGCGTGTAAAGAAGAGCTGCGCCTCTTCGAGCGCGCCGAACTCGAAGACGTCGAGCCCGGTGAGGAAGAAGGGGCGCCGCTCGGGGAAGAACAGCGGGAAGCGATCGAGGTTGACGACCTGCGAGTCGAGGTCGACCTCCGAGAAGTCCGTGAGGAGCGTGAGCTCGCCCCACACGTCGTCGCCGAGGCGCAGGCGCACGTCCCCGCCGGCCTGCGGCTCCACGGGCAGGCCCCTCGCGTCGCGGCCGGGCCACGTCACGAGGACGTAGGGGCTCACGATCAACGAGCGGCCGCCACCGATCGCGCCGACTCCGGCGAGGTCGCCGTAGTGGAGCGCGGACGCGGCGCCGAATTCCGGGGGGATGAGCGCCCAGTCGTAGGTCGCCTGGCGCGCGTTGTGATCGCGCGACACCTCGAAGCCGAACACGCGATCGGCGGCGCCCGGCGGGATGCGGAGCGCCGCCGCGGGGATCCGTAGCTCGGCGATCCAGGCGTCCGCGCGCACGCTCGTGCCGGACTCCCACACCGCGTCGTGCTCGATGCGGAAGGTCCGCCCGTTGTCGAGCGCGACGAAGTCGAGCTGCGCGCCCG
>JAYRVK010000220.1:0-1541 GCA_041918555.1 Sandaracinaceae bacterium | reverse complement strand
GGCCGGCCCGCGGGCGCGCGCCATCGCCCCCGCGCGCAGCCGCACCTGGTGGCGCACCACCGCGAGCTGCGCGACGTCGACCTCCTCGACGGGGAGCGGCGTCGCGCGCCGCGCGTAGTACGCGCTCGCCTCCATCTCCAGGCGCTGATCCGCGCGCGCGAGCTCGAGGTCGGTCCACGAGTGCTCGTCGACGACGCGCACGTTCGTGCCGTCGCGGTGCGCCGTCCGATCGCGGCTCTCGAGCGGGGTCAGCGAGTCGAGCACGGTCTCGTGGACAGCCGGCACGTGCGCGAGCGCCTGCGCGGCGTCCTCGGCGCGCTCGAAGGCGAGCTCGGTGCGGAGCTGGATCCCACGGCGCGCGGCGGTGATCGAGCGCTCGACGCGGAGCGCGCGCAGGGCCCAGCGCGGCGGGTCGCCGGCGCGGGCCGCGACCTCCGCGGCCTCGGGGCGGCTCCGCGCGAGCCGCGCGCAGGCCACCGTGTCGAGGCCCCGCGGGCGCGCCGGCCACTCGCGCTGCGACACCTCGACGGTGCGCTCGTCGACCCAGCGCGCCACGGGCCGGGCGCAGGCGACGCCGTGGCAGACGTCCATGTCCCAGCGGAACGGGAGCCCCCGGGCGCGCTCGCGGATCTGCGCCGGGGTCCCCGCGAAGCGGAAGTACGATCGCAGCGCGCGGTCTCCGTCGGGGCGCGTCGCCTCCGCCCGCGCGTACGCCGCGACCGCGAGGTCCTCGTCCCAGACGTTCGGATCCGCCCAGCTCTGGCGCAGCACGAGCTCGCGGCGCCGCGCCGGCACGCGGCCGGGCCGCGTCACCACGCAGCGGTCCGCGCGCTCGGGGAGCCAGGCCGCGAGCTCCACGGCGTCGTCGGGGGGCGCGGGCGGCGCGAGGCGCGCGACCGGACGCGGAGGCGCCGCGCAGGCGGCGCACAAGAGCGCGATCCCGAGCCGCGACCGCATCACGGCTCAGGATAGCGCGCTCCTCACACCTCGTAGCCGGGGAAGAAGTAGCGGATCTCGGCGGCCGCCGTGTCGGGGCCGTCCGAGCCGTGCACCGCGTTCTCGCCGACGTCCTTCGCGTAGAGCTTGCGGATGGTCCCGTCGGCCGCGTTCTTCGGGTTGGTCGCGCCCATCAGCTCGCGGTACTTCGCGATCGCGTCCTCGCCCTCGAGCACGCTGACGACCACCGGCCCGCGGGTCATGAACTCCACGAGCTCGCCGAAGAACGGCCGCTCGCGGTGCACCGCGTAGAAGCCCTCCGCCATCGGCCGCGTGAGGTGCAGCATGCGCATCGCCTTGAGGGTCAAGCCGGCCCCCTCGATGAGCGCGAGGATCTGACCGACGTGGTTCTTCTCCACGGCGTCCGGCTTGATGATGGAAAGGGTGCGCTCGACCGACATGCTCGTCTCCGATTAGAGGTGAGGACGGCGGCCTAATAGCAAAACCGGCGCTCGAGGCAACTCCGGGGTGCGGCAAATCGCCGACCGATGGGTGACTCGTGCCCCGAGATCGATGGAGGCCAGGCCGTCGCGCAGCGACGGCCG
>JAYRVK010000219.1:0-4128 GCA_041918555.1 Sandaracinaceae bacterium | reverse complement strand
GGCAGCATCAGGACGACGTAGCAGTCGACCATCCCGGCGACCTCCGTCTCGCTCTGCCCCACGCCCACGGTCTCGACGAGCACCACGTCGAAGCCCGCCGCCTCGCAGACGAGCATGCCCTCGCGCGTCTTGCGCGCGACGCCGCCGAGCGCGCCGCGGCTCGGCGACGGACGCACGAACGCGGCGTCCTCCCGGCACAGACGCGCCATCCGCGTCTTGTCGCCGAGGATGCTCCCGCCCGAGCGGCCGCTCGTCGGATCCACCGCGAGCACCGCGACGCGTCGCCCCGCGGCGACGAGGCGCACGCCGAGCTCGTCGATCAAGGTGCTCTTGCCGGCGCCGGGCACGCCGGTGATCCCCACCCGGAGCGCGCGCCCCGTCGCGGGCAGCAGCCGGCGCAAGAGCTCTTGCGCCATCGAGAGGTGGCGCGGCAGGTCGCTCTCGACGAGGGTCAGCGCACGGCCGATCGTCGCGCGGTCGCCGGCGCGCACCCCGGCCTCGTACGCGTCGAGGTCGGGGAGCTCCGTCACGCCTCGTGCCCGTCGCGTCGGGACGCGCCCCGCGCGAGGTGGGCGGCGAGCCGATCGAGCAGCTCGAGCGCGGCGTCGGCGATCACCGTCCCCGGCCCGAAGATGGCGCTCGCGCCCGCCGCGTGGAGCGCCGCGTGGTGCTCCTCGGGGACGACTCCGCCGACCACGATCAGGATGTCCTCGCGGCCGAGCGCGGCGAGCGCGTCGCGCAGCGCCGGCACGAGCGTGAGGTGCCCCGCCGCGAGCGAGCTCACCCCGACGACGTGCACGTCGTTCTCGACCGCCTGGCGCGCGCTCTCCTCGGGCGTCGCGAAGAGCGGCCCGACGTCGACGTCGAACCCGAGATCCGCGAACGCAGTGGCGATGACCTTCTGGCCGCGGTCGTGGCCGTCCTGACCGACCTTCGCGACGAGGACGCGGGGTCGCCGACCCTCTCTCGCCTCGAACGCCCGGCATCGTGCGCGGACCCTCGCCACTCCCTCGGCCGCCTCGCCCACCTCGGCACCGTACACCCCGGAGATGGTCCGGATCTCGGCCTCGTAGCGGCCGAACACCTTCGCCATCGCCTCGCTCATCTCGCCGACGGTGGCCTCGCGGCGCGCGGCCTCGATGCACAGCGCGAGGAGGTTCCCCGCGCCGGTCTCCGCGGCGCGCGTGATCGCGGCGAGCGCCACCCGGACCGCCTCGGGATCGCGCTCGCGCCGGAGCGCCTCGAGCCGCGCGATCTGCGCTTCGCGGACCGCGCGGTTGTCGACCTCGAGGATCTCCACCGCGTCCTTGACCTCCGGGCGCAGCCAGTTGACGCCGACGATGCGCTGCCGACCCGCGTCGATGCGGGCCTGCGTGCGCGCCGCGGCCTCCTCGATGCGCATCTTCGGGATCCCGGCGACGATCGCCTTCGCCATCCCCCCCGCCTCTTCGACCTCGCGAAGATGCGCGCGCGCGCGCTCGGCGAGCTCGTGGGTCAGGCGCTCGACGTAGAAGCTCCCGCCCCAGGGGTCGATCGTCCGGCACGTGCCCGTCTCTTCCTGGAGCAAGAGCTGGGTGTTGCGGGCGATCCGCGCGGCCGACTCGCTGGGGAGCGCGATGGCCTCGTCGAGCGAGTTCGTGTGGAGCGACTGCGTGTGGCCGTGCGTGGCGGCCATCGCCTCGATCATCGTGCGGACCACGTTGTTCTGGACGTCCTGCGCGGCGAGGCTCCAGCCCGAGGTCTGGCAGTGCGTACGCAGCGAGAGGGACCTCTCGTCGCGCGCACCGACCGCGCGCATGATCTCGGCCCACACGAGGCGGGCGGCGCGCAGCTTCGCGACCTCGACGAAGAAGCTCATCCCGATCCCGAAGAAGAACGAGATCCGCGGCGCGAACGCGTCGATCTCGAGCCCGGCGGATCGCCCCGTGCGCACGTACTCGAGCCCGTCGGCGAGGGTGTAGGCGAGCTCGAGATCGGCCGTCGCGCCGGCCTCCTGCATGTGGTAGCCGCTGACGCTGATGCCGTTGAAGCGCGGCATCTCCGCGGACGTGTGCGCGAAGACGTCCGCGATGATCCGCATCGAGGGTCCGGGCGGGTAGATGTACGTGTTCCGGACCATGAACTCCTTGAGCACGTCGTTCTGGATCGTACCCGTCAAGGCGTCTTGCGGTACCCCCTGCTCCTCCCCCGCGACCACGTAGAGCGCGAGGATCGGGAGCACGGCCCCGTTCATGGTCATCGACACGCTCATCCGGTCGAGCGGGATCCCCTCGAAGAGGATGCGCATGTCGCGGACGCTGTCGATCGCGACGCCCGCCATCCCGACGTCGCCCGCCACGCGCGGGTGATCCGAGTCGTAGCCCCGGTGCGTCGGGAGATCGAAGGCCACCGAGAGCCCGCGCTGCCCGGCCGCGAGGTTCTTCCGGTAGAAGGCGTTGCTCGCCTCGGCCGTCGAGAAGCCCGCGTACTGCCGCACCGTCCAGGGCTGCCCCACGTACATGGTCGGGTACGGGCCGCGCACGAACGGCGGCGAGCCCGGCATCGAGCCGAGGTGCGCGCACGGCCCGAGGTCGGCCCGCTGGTAACACGGCTTGACCCGTACACCTTCGGGGGTCTCCGCGTCGTCGACCGCGCCGAGCGGCGCGGGGATCGCGACGGTGCGCGGATCGTCGAACGCGATCCCGTCGAAGCGCGGGACGCGGCTCATCGCGCCTCCAGCCGCGCGAGGAGCGCGCCGAGCACCTCGACCGCGTCCATGTCGCGGTGGAGCCGGCCGTCGGTGCCCGCGCCCGCCTCGTCGGGGCCGGCGACGAGGACGGCGACCGCGCCCGCGCTCCGGGCCGCCGCCACGAGCGGCGCGAGCGGGGCCGTCGAGCACACGATCACGGTGGCCGGCGCGTCCGCGAGCGGCGGCGGCTCGGCCCCCACGACCGGCGCCTCCGGCCGCAGCCCCGCGGTGAGGAGCGCCTCGCGCGCGAAGTCGATCCGCGGCTGCACGGTTCGCGCGTCGCCGGCACCGTAGAGGAGCGCTCGCCGGCGGGCCTCCGGGAGCGCCGCCGCCCGCCGCCGGAGCGCCTCGAACGGGGCGGCCTCGCGGAGCGGTACCACCGGCGGGCACGAGATCACCGCGTCGCCCGCGCGCAGGAGCTCGGCCGCGATCGACGCGACGCTCGCCGTGCTCTCCCTCAGCGCCGCCGCCAGCGCGCCGCGCGGGGCGTCGCGCAGGGCGTCGCGCACCGCCTTCTCGGGGCGGGGAGGCGCCGCGCTCACCGGCGCGGGCTCGAGAATCGGCTCCGGCGGAGGATCGTCGGGGCTGGCATAGCGGTTCACGCCCACGCGCCCGACTCGGCGGGCCCGCACGCGCGCGAGGCGCGCCGCCGCGGACGCGGCGTGTCGCGCGGCGAGCCGTCCGTCGAGCAGCAGCCGCTCGGCGCCGCCGGCCGCCTCGATCTCCGCGAGCACCGCCCACGCGGCGCGGGCCACCCGATCGGTCAGCGCCTCCACGTAGTACGCGCCGCCCGCGGGGTCCACGACGCGCCCGAGGTGGGTCTCGACGCGCAAGACGTGTTGCGTGGTGATCGCGAGCCGCTCCGCGAGGAGCGACTCGTCGAACGGGGTGAGCGTGACGTCCCCCGCGCCGCCCGCGACGGCGCCGAACGCGGCCGCGGTGCTCCGCAGGGCGCCGGTCCGCGGCTCGAGGCAGGTGCGGACGCGCCCGGACTCGCGCGCGTGGATCCGCAGCCCGTGCGGCTCCCCGTCGATCCCCGTGGCGCGTAGGACCTTGGACCAGCACAGGCGCGCCGCGCGCAGCTTGGCGATCGTGAGGAAGACGTCATCGTCGCACGCGAGCGCGAAGACGATCCGCGCGGGCGCGTCCGCGAGGGGGTGCCCCGCGTCCGCGAGCCAGCGCAGGTACTCGGCGCCGATCGCGAGCGCGACGCCGAGCTCGTCGGCGGCCGGCGCGCCGGCGTCGTGGTGTAGCGCTCCGTCCACGAGCACGCGCCGCCCCTCGGTGGCGAGGTCCGCGAGCCACCGGCGCGCGCGATCGAGCCCGTACGGGAGCTCTCCCGTCGACGCGAGCGCGCCGAGCGGATCGAGGCGGAGCTCCGCGCCATCGATCACGCTCGC
>JAYRVK010000218.1:0-3012 GCA_041918555.1 Sandaracinaceae bacterium | reverse complement strand
TCGGGCTCGAGCTCGCGTTCTAGACACATGCGACACCACGCTCCGTTCCTCCTCGTCGCGCTCGCCGCGACCGTCGCGGCCGGCTGCCAACGCCGGCCCGGCCTCACCCCCGAGCCCGGCGAGGGCAGCGGCGAAGCGGCCGCCGGCGCCAACCCGGAAGAGGGGGAGAGCGGTCGCGCCGGCCGCGCGCAGGCGTCGCGCCGCACCCCCGCCGGTGCGACCTGCGCGGGCCGCGAGGACTGCAGCAGCGATCAGCTCTGCGTCGACGGGCGCTGCGACTACCGCGAGACCTCGGTCTCCGGGGAGATCCTCGCCGCCGCCGCCGAGGCGCAGGAGCAGACCGGCGACTGGGAGGGCGCGATCGAGAACTACCAGAACGCCTTCGCGCGCTTCCGCGAGGCCGAGGCGCGGGTCCCCCCGCGCGTCGCGTGCACCGCCGCCGAGCTCACCCTGCGCAGCGCGCGCGACCCGGAGGCGCGGGAGCGCGGCGCCCGTCAGGCCGATCTGTGCTTCCGCTCCACGGTGGCGGGGCACCCGGCGCGGCTCCCGGTCCAGCGCGCGCTGGCGCGGCTGCGCTACGAGGGCTTGGACATCGCGCTCTTCGACGCGGAGGAGCCGGCCGAGCGCTTCTTCACGCAGGAGCCGAGCCGGCCGACGGTGGACGTGGTGCAAGTCGACTTGCAGATGCCCGATCTCGAGCCAGAGCCGCGCAGCCACCAGACGATGCGCGAGCGCGTCCAGAGCGACGACGGCCGCCGCATGATCGCCGAGTGCTTCGTGCAGGACTGGGAGCTGCGGCACGAGTCGGAGGCCGCTGCGGAGGTGGTCTTCCGCTACAGCTCGCGGCTGCGCGACATGGGCACCTACGACGTCTTCGAGCCGGTGATCGCGGTCGACCGGACCACCACGGCCGAGGACGGCTTCGAGCCCTGCCTCGCGCGGAGCCTCCCCGAGCTCTTCGACCCCAACCACCGCACGGGGCGCGGCGATCCCTGGAGCCAGGCCGTGCGCATCACCGCGCGGATCCAGTAGCCGCGCGTTCCCTGACAAGCGCGCCGGCCCTGCTAGGGTGCGCGCGCCGTGCCCGATCCCGCCATCGACCTGGGCTCCGCCCTGATCCTCGGCGCCGTCCAGGGCGTCACGGAGTTCCTCCCGATCTCGAGCGACGGCCACCTCGCGCTCGGCTCGATGCTGCTCGGCGTCTCCTCCGAGATGCCGCTGTCGATGGTCGTGCTGCTCCACTTCGGCACGCTCGTGGCCACCACGCTGATCTTCGCGAAGGACCTGCGCGCCCTCGTCGCGCAGAGCTGGACGGGCCTGCGCGCGGGCCCGCGGGCGTACCTCGAGACGGACGCAGGGCGCCTCGTCGCGAGCATCGTCGTCGCGTCGTTCCCCACCGCCATCATCGGCCTGGGCCTCGAGGATCACGTCGAGGATCTGTCCCGGAGCTCCTGGGTCGTCGGGCTCGGCCTGCTCGTCTCTGCGGGCGCGGCGTGGAGCACTCGCCGTGGCGGTGGCAAGCAAGACTACTTGACGCTGACCCAGGCGCTGATCGTGGGCGTCGCACAGGGCATCGCCGTGCTCCCGGGCGTGAGCCGCAGCGGATGCACCATCGCCACCGCGATGCTCCTCGGGATGAGCGGCCCGGCCGCGTTCCGGTTCTCGTTCCTCCTCTCGCTGCCCGCGATCACGGGCGCCACGCTGCTGTCGGCGCGCCACACCGAGGAGCTGGCCGCGCTCGGCCTGCCTGCGGTCGCGGGCGCGGTGGTGTCGCTGGTCGTGGGGCTCGGCGCGCTCCTGGTGCTCCGCCGGCTCGTCGATCGCGGGCGGTTCTGGGTGTTCGCGGTCTACCTCGTCCCGCTCGGCTCGGGCCTCTGCGCCTGGCGGCTCGTCACCCTCGTCACGGAAGGGACCTAGCGCCTCATGCCTCGCGCGTTCGCCGTCGTCATGGCCGGAGGCTCCGGCACCCGCTTCTGGCCGCTCAGCCGCGCCGCGCGGCCCAAGCAGCTCCTGCCGCTCGCGGGCGGCGAGGAGTCGCTGCTCGCGGCCACGGTGCGCCGCGCCGCGGAGGTCGTCGCGCGACAGGACGTGCTCGTGGTCACGTCCGAGGCGCTCGCCCCCGCGGTGCGCGCGGAGCTCGATCTGCCTCCCGAGAACGTGCTCGCGGAGCCCGAGGGGCGGAACACCGCGCCCTGCATCGGCTGGGCCGCGACTCGCGTCGCGCGCGTGGATCCCGACGCCGTCTGCGTGGTGCTCCCCTCGGATCATCACGTCGGAGACGAGGCCGGCTACGCCGACGCGCTGCGCCGCGCGATCGCGGCGGCGGCCCAGGGCGACATCGTGACGGTCGGCGTCCAGCCCACGCGGCCCGAGACGGGCTACGGCTACATCGACGTCGGCGACGAGCTCGCCGACGGCGTCCGCCGCGTGCGGCGGTTCGTCGAGAAGCCGAACCGCCAGCGCGCGGAGCAGCTCCTCGCGAGCGGTCACGTGCTCTGGAACAGCGGCATGTTCTTCTTCACGGCGCGCCGCATGCTCGACGCGATCGACGAGCACCTCCCGGGCCTCGGGGGCACGCTGCGCCGCTACCTCGAGGCGAGCCCCGCGCGCGAAGCGGAGCTCGTGGCACGGACCTACGCGTCGCTCCCATCGGTCTCGATCGATCACGGTGTCATGGAGAAGGTCGCCGACGTGGCGGTCGTGCCGGCGGACTTCGGCTGGTCCGACCTGGGCAGCTTCGCGAGCACGTGGGAGCTCGCGGCGCGCGACGCAGCCGACAACGTCCTTTGCGGTGGTCTAGCGCACGACGCGCGCGGCTGTTACGTGCACGCCCCGGAGGGCAAGCTCGTCGCCCTGGTGGGCGTGCGCGACCTCGTGGTGATCGACACCCCCGACGCGCTCCTCGTCGTCCCGCGCGAGCGCGCGCAGGACGTGAAGGCGATCGTCGAGGCGCTGCGGGCCCGGGGGGATCGGCGGCTCTGAGTTACCGAGGGGGCTGCGCGCCCCCTCCCC
>JAYRVK010000217.1:0-5723 GCA_041918555.1 Sandaracinaceae bacterium | reverse complement strand
CCGCCCGCGTTCACCGCCACGAACGGCCCCGCCGCGCTCGGCCCGCGCTCGTGGAGCGCGCGGGCGATCATCTCCTTGCCCGTGCCGCTCTCCCCCGTCACGAGCGCGGGCCAGGGCAGCCGCGCGATCCGATCCACGAGCCCGAGGACCGCGCGCATCGCCTCGGAGCCCGCCACGATCGGAGCGCCCCCGCGCGCGCGCAGCTCCTCGCGGGCGACCACGCGCAGATCGGTCCGGCCGACGCGCAGCGACGCGCCCGCGTCGATCCGCGCGAGCCCGATCGCGACGCCGTCGAGGAAGGTCCCGTTGCGCGAGGCGAGGTCGCGCACGCGCAGCCCGTCGCGCGAGGCCTCGAAGCGACAGTGCAGGGCGCTCACGGTCCGGTCGGGGAGTCGCACGTCGGCGCCGTCGCCCGAGCCGAGGGTGACCGGCCGCTCGTCGAGGGCGACCCTCCGCGCCTCGGATCCCCTGCCGATCACCAGGGTGAGGTCGCCCCGCGCGCCGCGCGCCGAGGACTCGAGCGGCTCGGTCCGCGAGAGCCTCGCCGGACCCGTCGCGATCGTGGGGAGGCGCGCGATCGAGTGGTGCCGGCCGATCGGGACCTCCTGACCGGTCGCCAGGATCCGCGGCCGAGACCGCGAGCCGTCGAGCTCGTGGAGCACGACCGCGCCCCCGCTCGGGGCCACGAGGTAGTGCCGCTCGCGGAGCGCCGGGTCGTGGACCACGATGTCGCAGCCGGCGCCGCGACCGATCTCGAGCGGCGCCGACAGCGCGAACTCGCGGAGCGCCTCGCCGCGATAGCAGAGCATCAGGACGTCCAAGGGCCACCTCCTCCGAGGAGCCCTATCGGCCTCACGGGCGAGGTGTTGCGTCGCGCGCGGCGGCGGCCGCGGAGAGGCGCGCGCGCTCGCGGCGGTGCAGGGCGTAGATCACGGGCAGGAGCAGCACGCCGCCGGGCAGCAGCGCCACCGCCAGCCAGAGCCCCACCTTCCAGAACATCGCCACGCTTCGCGTGGCAGCAGGATGCGTGCCTCGAGAGAGCGTGGGAATCCCCACCGCCCGAGCGTGCACTGCGTGACACGGAAGTCGTGCTCGGTGGGCCGCACGAGCACGCGCACACGGGCGCTTGATGCCGCGGAGGCGCACCGCTAATGTCCCGCGCCGTGAGCGAAGCCCCCGCGTCGTTGGCGCGCACGCCCCTCCACGACGAGCACGTCGCGCTCGGCGCGAGGATGGTCCCGTTCGCCGGCTTCTCGATGCCGGTGCAGTACGAAGGCGTCGTGAAGGAGCACCACGCGGTCCGGACCGCGGCCGGGCTCTTCGACGTCTCGCACATGGGCGAGCTGCGCCTGCGCGGGCCAGGCGCGCTCGCGGTCGTCGACTCGGTCGTCACGAACCAGGTCGGCAACCTCGCGATCGGCCGCGCGAAGTACACCGTCGCGGTCAACGAGCGCGGCACGATCCTCGACGATCTGATCGTCTACCGCACCGGCGAGGAGGAGGTCCTCGTCGTCTGCAACGCCTCGAACGTCACCAAGATGTCGGCCCACTTCGCGCGCCACGCCATGGGGCGCTGCGGATTCGAGGACGAGACCGATCGCACGAGCCTCCTCGCGCTCCAGGGCCCGCGCGCCGTCGAGGTCGCGCGCACCGCGGGCGCCCCCGACGCGATCCTCTCGCTCGGGCGCTTCGGCGTGGGCAGCGCGCCCCTCGCGGGGGTCCCCGTGACGTTCGCGCGCACCGGCTACACCGGCGAGGACGGCTTCGAGCTGTTCTGCGCCAACGAGCACGCGGTGGCGCTGTGGCGCCACGTCCTCGCGGCGGGCGCGCCGCACGGGATCGCCCCCGTGGGCCTGGCCGCGCGCGACACGCTGCGCCTCGAGGCGTGCCTCTGCCTCTACGGCAACGACATCGACGAGACCACGAACCCCTTCGAGGCTGGCCTCGGCTGGGTCGTGAAGCTCGACCGCCGCGAGTTCGTCGGGCGCGAGGCGCTCGCGACGATCCGCGAGAGGGGCCCCACCCGCAAGCTCGTGGGGCTCGAGATGACGGGTCGCGGGATCGCGCGGCACGGCTACCCGATCGTCGGCGCCGACGGCGCGAAGGTCGGAGAGGTCACGAGCGGGTCGCCGGGTCCGACGATCGGCAAGAACGTCGGCCTCGGGTACGTCCCCACCCAGCTCTCCAGCCCGGGCACGAAGCTCGGGGTCGAGATCCGCAACAAGGTCGTCGACGCGCTGGTCGTGACGACCCCGTTCTACGAGAGGCAGTGAGCGATGGCTTCGATCCCGTCCGATCTCCGCTACACGAAGGACCACGAGTGGGCGCGCCGCGAGGCCGACGGCACGATCGTCGTCGGCGTGACCGCGTTCGCCGTGGAGCAGCTCGGGGACGTGACGCTCGTCGATCTGCCGGCGACCGGCAAGGAGGTCGGCGCGCACGATCACTTCGGTGACATCGAGTCGGTCAAGACGGTGAGCGAGCTCTTCGCCCCCGTCGGCGGCGAGGTCGTCGAGGTGAACGGCGCGCTCGAGGACCGGCCCGAGCTCGTCAACGAAGATTGCTATGGCGCAGGCTGGATGATCCGCCTCCGCCCGGGCTCGGGCGGGGAGTGGGACGGGTTGCTCGACGCGGCCGCGTACGAGGCCCACCTCGCCTCCCTCGAGGGCTGACCGTGCGCTACCTGCCGCACACCGAGCAAGAGATCCGCGAGATGCTCGCGCGGATCGGGGTCGACTCGATCGACGCGCTCTTCGCCCCGATCCCCGCGACGCACCGGCTCGATCGCCCGCTGGCGCTGGAGCCTGCGCTCGACGAGGCCGCGCTGATCGCGCACCTCGCGGCCCTCGCGGACCGGAACGAGGCGGCCAAGACGCTCTCGTTCCTCGGCGCCGGCCTCTACGACCACCACGTCCCGCCGGCCGTCGACCAGCTCCTCCTGCGGAGCGAGTTCTACACCGCGTACACGCCGTACCAAGCCGAAGTATCGCAAGGGACGTTGCAGGCGATCTTCGAGTTCCAGACGATGGTGTGCGAGCTGTTCGGGCTCGACGTGGCCAACGCGTCCATGTACGACGCCGCGTCGGCGGTCGCCGAGGCCGCGCTGATGGCGCGGCGCGCGACCAAGCGCTCCCGGATCGTCGCCTCGCGCGCGCTCCACCCCGAGTACGTGGAGACCACGCGCTCGTACCTCACCGGCATCGACGAGGACGGGCCGCACCTCGCGCTCGCGCCGATGACCGCCGCGGGCACCACGGATCTCGACGCGCTCCGCGCGATGGTCGACGACTCGGTCGCCGCGGTGATCCTCGGCTACCCGAGCTTCCTCGGCGCGGTCGAGGACGTGGCGGCCGCCGCCGAGATCGCGCACGCGAAGGGCGCGCTGCTCGTCACCGCGACGAGCGAGCCGTACGCGCTCAGCCTGCTGGCGTCGCCGGGCGCGCTCGGCGCGGACATCGCGGTCGGCGAGGGCCAGCCGCTGGCGGTCCCGATGCAGCTCGGCGGTCCGGGCGTCGGCCTGCTCGCGACGCGCGAGGCCTACGTCCGCCAGATGCCGGGCCGGCTCGTCGGACAGACCGTCGACACTTCGGGCGAGCGCGGCTTCGTGCTGACGCTCAGCACCCGCGAGCAGCACATCCGGCGCGAGCGCGCGACCTCGAACATCTGCACGAACCACGGCCTCATCGCGCTCGCGTTCACGATCCGCACCGCGATGCTGGGGCGCCAGGGGTTCGCCCAGGTCGGACGGCTCTGCCTGTCGCGCGCGGAGTACCTCAAGGATCGCATCGACGCGCTCGATCAGTACGAGGTCGTGCGCGGCGCGCCGACCTTCAACGAGTTCGTCGTGCGCCGCAAGCACGGCAAGGCCGCGCCGCTCCTCGCGGCGCTCGCCGCCGACGGCATCCTCGCGGGCGTGGACCTCGGCCGCTTCTACCCCGAGCGCGATCAGGAGCTCCTCGTCGCGGTCACCGAGAAGCGCGATCGCGCGGCCCTCGATCGCCTCGTCGCGGCGCTCGAGGCGCTGTGACGACCTCACGGATCCCGCCCGACGACCCCATCGCCCGCCTCTCGGAGCTCGACGCCCAGGCGCTCGAGGCCGGCGGGCCGGCGCGGATCCAGCGCCAGCACGAGGCGGGCAAGCTCACCGCGCGCGAGCGGATCGAGCTCCTGCTCGACCCGGGCTCCTTCGTCGAGATGGATCGGTTCGTCGTGCACCGCTGCGCCGACTTCGGGATGGGCGAGACGCGGATCCTCGGCGACGGAGTGGTCACCGGCCACGGCACCATCGGCGGCCGCAAGGTCTTCGTGTTCGCGCAGGACTTCACGGTCTTCGGCGGCTCCTTGAGCGGCGCGTACGCGCAGAAGATCACGAAGATCATGAGCCTCGCGATGCGCGTCGGGGTGCCCGTGATCGGCCTCAACGACTCGGGCGGCGCGCGGATCCAGGAGGGTGTCGAGAGCCTCGCCGGCTACGCCGACATCTTCCAGGCGAACGTCCTCGCGTCGGGCGTCGTCCCGCAGATCTCGGCGATCATGGGGCCCTGCGCGGGCGGCGCGGTGTACAGCCCCGCGCTGACCGACTTCATCTTCATGGTCGAGAAGTCGAGCTACATGTTCATCACCGGCCCCGACGTGATCAAGACGGTCACGCACGAGGACGTGACGAAGGAGGAGCTCGGCGGCGCGCGCACCCACAACGAGAAGAGCGGGGTCGCGCACTTCGCCTGCGCCTCGGACGCCGACTGCCTTGAGCAGATCCGCGAG
Organism: Sandaracinaceae bacterium; assembly: GCA_041918555.1. GTDB lineage: Bacteria > Myxococcota_A > Polyangia > Polyangiales > Sandaracinaceae > JACKEC01. Next base: position 959 of record JAYRVK010000217.1, on the reverse strand, counting down.
CTCTACTCGTTCCTGCCCTCGAACAACCACGAGGACCCGCCGGTCGCGGAGTGCCTCGATCCGATCGATCGCGAGGTGCCCGAGCTCGACACGCTCGTGCCCGTCGATCCGATGAAGCCCTACGACATCGGGAAGATCGTCCGGCACGTCGTCGACGAGGGCGACTTCTTCGAGGTGCAGCGCCACTACGCGAAGAACATCCTCATCGGCTTCGCGCGCCTCGGCGGCCGGCCGGTCGGGGTGGTCGCGAACCAGCCGATGGTGCTCGCGGGCTGCCTCGACATCGACGCGTCGGTGAAGGGCGCGCGCTTCGTGCGCTTCTGCGACGCATTCAACCTCCCGCTGCTCACCTTCGTCGACGTCCCGGGCTTCCTCCCCGGCACGAGCCAGGAGTACGGCGGGATCATCAAGCACGGCGCGAAGCTGCTCTACGCGTACGCCGAGGCGACGGTCCCGAAGATCACCCTCATCACGCGCAAGGCCTACGGCGGGGCGTACGACGTCATGGCGTCCAAGCACCTGCGCGGCGATCTCAACTATGCGTACCCGAGCGCGGAGATCGCGGTGATGGGGCCCGACGGAGCGGTCAACATCGTCTACCGCAACGAGATCGCGCAAGCCGAAGATCCCGTCGCGCAGAAGGATCGCTTCGTCGCGGAGTACCGCGCGAAGTTCGCGAACCCCTACAAGGCGGCCGGCCTCGGCTTCATCGACGAGGTCCTCTACCCGCGCCAGACGCGGCCCCGCCTCGTCGACGCGTTGATCCTGCTCAAGGACAAGCGCCTCGAGAACCCGCCGAAGAAGCACGACAACCTCCCGCTGTAGGGCTCAGAGAGCGCGCGCTGTGCGGGGGAGGGGCGCGCGCAGCGCTCCTCGAGAACTCAAGGCTGTCGATGAATCGATCGAGCCGAGGCCGAGGCGCGACGATCGAGGCCAGGCCGGCGCGCAGCGCCGGCCGT
>JAYRVK010000216.1:0-5465 GCA_041918555.1 Sandaracinaceae bacterium | reverse complement strand
GGGGGCGAGGCCCTCGAGCTCAAGATCGGCGCCTTCCTGTAGTCAAGACGTGTCGATAAATCGATCGAGGCCAGGCCGGCGCGCAGCGCCGGCCGTCGGCCGAGGGGCCCCCGCGCGGAGGCGCGGGGTGCGCGCGCGGCTTGCCGCGCGCGACGAGGGGTGGGGCCCCCTCGCGAAGCGTGGGGGAGGGGCGCGCGCAGCGCCCCTCGAAGACTCAGCGCCCGGTCCAGCGCGGCTCGCGCTTCTGGAAGAACGCGGTCAGCCCCTCGCGCGCGTCCTCGGTCCCGAGGATCGCGAAGAGCTGCTGCTGGAGCCAGGGCAGCGCCTCGGCGAGCGCGAGATCCGCTTGGTGGTGGTACGCGGCGAGGCCCATCCGCATCGCGGTCGGCGACTGCCTCGCGAGCCTCGCGGCGAGCGCGTCGACCTCGGCGTCGAGCGCCTCGTCGGGCACCGCGCGGTTGACGAGCTCGATCGCGGCGGCGCGCTCCGCGTCGAGCTTGTCGCCCAGCAGCATCAGCTCGAGCAGCCGCCGCTTCGTCAATACGCGGGCGAGCATCGCCATGATCATCATCGGGAAGAGCCCGCGCTGGATCTCGGGCGTCCCGAACACCGCGCTCCTCGCCGCGATGGCGAAGTCGCACGACGCCACGAGGCCGAGCCCACCGCCCATCGCGGCGCCGTTGACGCGCGCGAGGGTCGGCTTGCCGAGCGCGGTGAAGCGCAGGAGGAGGTCCGCGTAGTCGCCCTTGGGCTCGAGCCTAGGCCCCTCGCCGCCGTCCGACATCTGCTTGAGGTCTCCGCCCGCGCAGAAGGCCTCGCCGGCGCCCGTGAGCACCACGACGCGCACCTCGGGATCGGCCTTCGCGTCGTCGAGCGCCCAGAGGAGCTCGTTCACCATCGGCGGCCCCATCGCGTTCTTGCGCTCGGGGCGGGACAACGTGATGCGGGCGACGCCGGCCTCGACCGTGACCCGGATCTGCTCGTAGGGGTGGGGCTCCATCGCGTGACTACTCCGCAGCGTGGCCGACCGCGTTCGCCGCGTCGCGGCCCGCGCTCAGCTCGTGCAAGGAAAGGATCTTGCGGGCCTCCTCGACGGTCGCGGGGGTCCGCCCGACGTCGCGCGTCATCCGCGCGGCGACCTCGACCATCGCGCCGTTCGACGTCGCCATCTCGCCGCTCGGGAGGTAGAGGTGATCCTCGAGCCCCGTGCGGATGTTCCCGCCCAGGACGAGCGCCGTCCCGAGCATGCGCCAGTGGCAGTGCGAGATCCCGATGACCTCCCACTCGCTCCCCGCGGGCATGATCTTGGTCTGGAGCTGGAGCGACTCGACGGTCGGCGGGATCCCGCCGAGCACGTTGACGATGAACGAGAACTGGTAGGGCTTCTTGAGGACACCCATGTCGAGGAGGGGCCAGATGCCGTGGTTGTGCCCGGTGTCGAAGCACTCGAGCTCGGGCTTCACCCCGACCTCGTTCATCGTCTCGAGCAGCTTGATGATCTTCGTGTAGGGGTTCGGGAAGATCATGTCGAACGCGAAGGACCTCCGGTTCGCGGAGTACTTCGCGTAGTTCATCGTGCCCATGTTCAGCGCGGCGATCTCCGGCCGGTCCGCCCGCAAGTAGGCTTGCTGTTGCGAGACGTCCTCGAGGATCGTCCCCGACGAGTAGTTGAGGATGATCGGGCAGCGCGCGCGGATCTCGGCCTTGATCTTCGCGAAGGTCTCGGGCGCGAAGGTCGGCGAGCCGTCCGGGTTGCGCGCGTGGAGGTGCACCACGGCGGCGCCCGCGTCGTAGGCGCGGCGCGCCTCCTCCGCGATCTCCTCCGGCGTGTACGGGATCGCGGGGCACTGCTTGCGGCTCGCGAGCACGCCGGTGAGCGCGCACGTGATCACGACCTTGTCTTCGAACGTTCCCATCGCTCAGCCTCCGGCGTCGGCTCGTCGATCGATCCCCTCGCGGACCCGTTCCGCGAGGTGCCCGAGGATCCGCGTGAGCTCCGCGCGGTCCTCCCTCGACAGGGAGCGCAGCGCGTCCCCGAAGATCTCCATCGCGGTCACGGGCACCGCGCCCGCCACGGCGAGCCCCGCCGGCGTGGCCTCGAGGTGGATCACGCGGCGGTCCTCGCGGCTGCGCCGCCGGCGCACCAGGCCGTCCCGCTCCATGCGATCCACGAGCCCGGTCACCGTCGAGCTCTTGGCGCTCATCCGCGCGCCGAGCTCCGAGAGGCTCAGCGTGCCGAACCCCTCGAGGAGCTTGAGCGCCGTGACCTGCGGTCCCGTGAGGCCGTGCGCCCGCGCGAGCTCCTTCGTGACCCGGCGGCTCTCCGTGTAGAGGTAGACGATGGCCTCCACGATGCGGTCGACGTCCGTCTGAACGTTCGCGCGTCCCGGCGCCACGGTCTCCGTGGCCACGTCTTCGTCGCGGTCGGCCAAAGCTTCGCGTGCTAACTATCCGCTCAGGGATGAACCGTCAAGGCCCGCCTCGCCGGCTTGCTGGCGCCGGAGCGGGCGTATAAGGTCGCGCTGTCCGATCGTTCGGGAGGAGTCGCACTTGCTTCGAACCCATCGACTGACCCACATCGCCGGCCTCGCGCTCCTGCTCGCGCTGACCCCCGAGATGGTTGCGCCGCGTCAGGCGCAGGCGCAGTGCACGCCGAGCGTGCGGTGCGTGACGGTCGGTGCGCAGGGCAAGGGGATCCTCGGGCTCGGGATCGTCGGCGCCGAGATCGGCTTCATGCTCCCCGCGATCATCGTCGGGGCGGGCGGGCGCGAGCTCGACGAGTGGTGGGCGTACGTCCTGTTCCCCGTGGTGTTCGCGGCGGGCGGGGCGGTCGCGGGTTACTTCCTGCTCGAGGAGCCCACTCAGATCGTCCCCCCGACCCCGACGAGCCCGGCGCGGCGCGTGAGCGGGTACCCGGAGGCGGCGGTCGCGGTCCTGGCGGTGGGGATGGCGCTCATCGTACCCACCTTCGTCGGAGTCCTAGCGCTGACGAGCTACAACCCCGGCGCGACCGAGAGCGGGAGCGGAGCGACCGGCGAGGAGGACGCCGCCGAGGACGAGGAGGCCACGCCGACCGAGGAGGGCCCCTCGAACGAGGCGGTCCCGGAGGAAGAGGCGCAGAGCGCGCTCCGTCGCACCCTCGCGGGCGGCCCCGGGCTCTTCCGGTACGACGAAGGTCAGCTGCTGCTCGGGATCCCGATGGCGTACGCGACCGACTCCTTCACCCAGGAGGAGCGCGATCACATGCGGCTGAGCGGCTCGACGGACTACCTCGTCCCGGTCGTCAGCGGCGTGTGGTGAGCCGAGCTCGGGGCCTTGGCTCCCCTCGCGCCCGCTAGGCGGTCGGGCCCGCCGGGCGGAAGACCGTGTCGCGGTAGTGGCGCAGCTCCGCGAGGGCGGCGTCGAGGTTCTCGCCGCGAGGCCGCGTGGCGTGCGCGTCCGGGTACCAGCGGCGGACGAGCTCGCGCACGGTGGTGACGTCCACGTTGCGATAGTGGAGGTAGCCGAACAGCGCGGGCATGTGCGCGGCGAGGAAGAGGCGAACCTCCTGCACGCGCGCGCCGGCGAGGAGGCCCGCGCCCTCGGCGACGTGCTCCTTCACGAGGGCGAGGAGCGCCGCCTCCGACGCGGTCGCGTCCTCGACCGCGAGCGCGGTCGCTCCGACGACGGCGAGCTCCTTGTCCGTCACCACCGCGGCGACGCGCTCGATGCGGTGCGCCTCGGGATCGGGCCCGCTCGTCGCGAGCTCGATCCAGACCATGCGATCGTTCACCTTCATCGGCTCGGTCACCGGCACTCGAGGATGGCCAGGGAGGACTCGTCGAGCGCGACGTAGGCGCCGAGGATCGCGCCGAGGCCGTCGCCCGTGATCGCGGCGCTCAGCGCGTCGGGCGGCGACCCCGCGGGCGTGATCTCGGGCTGGTCGAACGTGGCCTCGTAGCGGGCGATCGTCGCGTCGAAGAGCCACGCCCCGACGTCCGCGGAGCTGCGCCGCGTGACGAGCAGCCGCGGCGCCACGTAGAAGAGCGAGACCTCCTCCTCGCGATCGCCGAACGGCGCGGTGGTGGGCGAGGAGAACGACATCGGGGTCACGCGGGTGATCGCGTGGTCGAACGCGTCCCGGTACGCCGCGTAGACCACCCCGTCGCCCGACGCGAGCCCGCGCGCGGCGAAGGTGCCCGGCAGGCGCTGCGCCCCGAGGTCGAGCCCGTCGCCGCGGAAGAACCGCACGCCGTCGTCGCCGTCGGTCACCGCGAGGTTGCGACCGTCCGTCGCGAGGAGCGGCGCGTTCGATCCGCGCTCGAGGGGGATGCGCTCCTCGAGCCCGCGCAACAGCACGCGCGCGTCCGCGAGCGTGTCGAGCACGATCCAGCGCTGACCGCCCACGAGCGCGACGTCGAGCCGCGTGACGTCGGTGTCCGCCGTGAAGCTCTCGGGCCCGCTCGCCACGAGCGCGTCGCTCGTCTCGGTGAGCACGTAGAGCCGCGGCTCCCCCCCCCCACCGCCGACGACGACCGTGAGCTCGCGCGCGTCGCGCGGCGCCGCGAAGGGCGCGCTCGGATCGGGCGGGGTCTCGAGGATCACGAGCGCGCCCTCCGTTCCGTCCGGCTCGACGAGGAGCGCGCCGAGCTCGCCCGCGGGTGTCATCCCGACGATCGCGAACCGCGTCTCCATCCCGACGAGGACGGCGCGGCGCAGCGGCGTGCGCACGAAGTCGGTGCGGATGCCCGGGGCGTCCTCGTCCACGATCCCGTCGCAGTCTTGATCGATCCCGTCGCACAGCTCGGTCGCGCCGGGGAAGACCATCGAGTCGGCGTCGTCGCAGTCCTCGCCGCAGGGGATCGGCGCGTAGCGATCGCCGTCGCCGTCGACGAGGAAGCCGGTCTCGACGCACGCGCCCGCGACGCACGCCAGCGCGATGCACATGTCCGTGCTGCGGCAATCGGCGTCGATCAGGCAGCCGCCCGTCGACTCGGGGAGCGGCACCTCGTCCGGCGGGCGCTCCGCGAATTGGCAGCCGCGGAAGCGGGCCCCGAGGAGCAGGGAGGACGAAGCCAAGAGGACGAGCGTCCACGCGCGGCGGCTCGACACGGGGGGCAGCATAGCACCCGCGCCCATGCCAAGCTGAGCCGTGCTCTCCCGCGTGCGCCGGACGCTCCGCGAGCGCGCGCTGCTTCGCGATGGAGAGCGCGTGCTGGTCGCGGTCTCGGGCGGGCCCGACTCCGCGGCGCTGCTCTCGGTCCTCGCGCGGCTCGCGCCCGAGCTCGGGCTCGCGCTCCACGCGGCCTCGGTGAACCATGGCCTGCGCGCGGACGCGGCGCGGGACGTCGAGGTCGCGGGGGCGCTCGCGGCCCGGCTCGGGATCCCGTTCGACGCGCTCGGCGTCGAGGTCGCCGCGACCGGTGCGTCGATCCTGGCCCGCGCCCGCGCCGCGCGCTACGCGGCGCTGCATCGCCGCGCCGCGG